>NZ_JBFTER010000028.1:48391-48715 GCF_047229345.1 Cellulomonas jepli
GGGCATCCTCGCGAACCAGGTCGCCGCTACGTCAGTCGGCGCGGACAAGTTCGTGTACTCGATCAACAACGGAGCGGTCTACGAGGCCGCGAGCAACCGCGGCTGGGCCAACCTCTCCACCGGCATCTACGCCAGCCAGCTCGCAGCCACATCCACGAGCTCCGACAAGTACGTGTACACCGTCAACAACGGCGTCGTGTACGAGGCCGCAAGCAGCCGGAACTGGGCAAGCCTGTCCACCGGCATCGGGACTGCTGCAGGGTCGGTTGACACCGGGTGAGTGGTGATCATGCCGCAAGGGCGGCGTTCTGGGTGGTGAAGGCG
>NZ_JBFTER010000029.1:0-47407 GCF_047229345.1 Cellulomonas jepli
TCGCGGCCCCGAGCGCGTCGACGGCGGCCTGGAGGGCGGCCCGCGGCGCGTCGCCGGCCTGGGGGGTCGCCGTGAGCACGCCCTGCGCGGCCTGGGTCACCGCGGCGGCGTCGGCGAGGGCTGCCGCGCGGAACGCGGCGGACGACGCGAGCTCGACCGCGCGGGTGCGCCCGTCCAGGAACCGGGCGTCCGCAGCACGCGCGGCGGTCTCGGCCGCCACCCGGTCCTGCGCGCGGGCGAGCTCGGCGGCACGGGCGTCCATCTGGACCTTGACCACGATGCCGGCGACCAGCGCGCCGAGCACGAGCGAGACCGCGCCGACGACGAGGGCGGTCCGGACCCGGCGGCGCCGCGCGGGGGCGGCGGGCAGTGCCGGTGCGAGCTGGGAGGCCGCGTCGGTGGTGGGCGCCTCGGCGGTGGGTGCGTCGGCCGTGGGTGTGACGACGTCGGGTGCGTCGACGGCCGGTGCATCGGTGCGAGGCCCGGTCGCGCCGACCTCCGGGGCCTCGGCCGGGGCGAGGCGCTCGACCGCCGGAGCGGGAGCCGGCGCGGGGACGAGCGGGGTCGCCGCGGGCGCGGTCGTGACCGAGGCCCGGGCGCCGGGCGCCGCCGTCGCACCGGCCGCTGCCGTCGCGTCAGGTGGCGTCCCCTCGTCGGTCGACGAGGCCACCGGCACCGCGCCCTGGGGAGCGACCCCCGGTGCGCCGAGCTCGCGCTGGGTCGGGATGGTGCCGAGCCGTCGGTCCTCGCGCACAGTCGCCATGGGAGCCCCTGCCTCTCGTCGAGCACGACTTTTGCGGAACTGCCACTTGGACGCAAGGCCAGATGCGCATTGTTACGGCTATATGTCGGGTTTGTTCCGTGCTGCCCAGAAAAATCATTCCTCGGCGTATTGATTCGTGAGATCGCGGGATCCTGACCATTTGGTCGCGAACTCCCCTTCGTGCCACCGGACGTTCGGCCCGCTCGTGCAGCCGCTGCGGCGGGGCCCGTCGCGGGCGTGCGGGATGATGAGCGCGTGCCACCCGCCGCCCCCTGGGACCGCCCCGCCGAGACCACCACGCCCGCCCCGCTCGACGGGCTCGACACCGCGATCCTGCGCGAGCTCGCCGTCGACGCCCGGGCGAGCTACGCGGAGATCGGCGCAGCGGTGTCGCTGTCGGCACCTGCCGTCAAGCGGCGCGTCGACCGGCTGCGGGCGCGCGGTGTCGTCCGCGGGTACACGGTGCTGCTGGACCCCGCGGCGCTGGGCTGGGCGACGGAGGCGTTCGTGGAGCTCTACTGCCACGGCTCGACCAGCCCGGCCACGATGCGCGCCGCGGTGGAGAACTACCCCGAGGTCGTCGCCGCGAGCACCGTCACGGGAGACGTGGACGTGGTGCTGCAGGTCCGCGCGCACGACATGCGCCACCTCGAGCAGGTCGTCGAGCGCCTCGCCGCCGAGCCGTTCGTGGCCCGGACCCGCTCGACGATCGTGCTGTCCGCGCTGCTGCGCCGGCCCGACGTCCCCGCGGCCCCGCCCGCCTGACCGCCCGGGCCGGCGGCCGTCCCGGGCTAGACCCGGTGCTCGGGCGGCACCTCGCCGGTCTGCTCCGCGAACTGCTTGCACCGGCTCGTCACGACCATGACCGGGCACACCGCGTGGTGCAGCACCGCCTGGCTCGTCGACCCGAGCAGCAGCCCGGCGAACCCGCCGCGTCCGCGCGAGCCGACGACGATGAGGTCCGTCGCGGTCGAGAACTCCGTGAGCAGCTCGGCGCCCGTGCCGTCGAGCACGTGCCGGCGCACGGTGAGCCCCGGGTGGTCGGCGAGCGCGCGGTCGACCACGACGCCGAGGCCCTCGGCAGCGTCCGCGAGCACCTGCTCGTGGTCGACGGCCGCGGGCAGCCACGCGAGGATCCCGCTGCCGGCGCCCACGGGCACGCCCGCGACCGCGGTCAGCTCGGCGCCCCACACCTCGGCCTCCCGGATGGCGCAGCGCAGCGCGAGGTCCGCCTGCGGGGACCCGTCGATGCCGACGACGATGCGCCGCACAGGACCGACCGGCTTGAGCGGCGCGTCGTCGGACGCCGCCCGGGACGGGCCCGCGCCGCGCAGGGGCACCACGACCGTCGGGCACGACGCGTGCGCCGGGAGCGCCGAGGACACGGTGCCGAGCAGGCGGTCCGCGAACCCGCCACGCCCGCGGGTGCCGACGACCGCGAGCGCCACGTCGTGGGACATCTCGACGAGGACGCCCGCGGCGTCACCGGTCGCGACCGTCGCGGTGACCGGGACCCCGGACGGGGCGACCCGCGCCTGGGCCTCGGCGAGCACCGCGCGGGCACCCTCCTGGATCGCGGAGTCGTCGAGCGCCGCGTAGCCGCCGTCGAGCGAGGCGGCCGTGAACGACGGCAGCGAGTAGGAGCACACGATGTGCAGCCGGCGTCCGTGCACCTGCGCCTGGGCGGCGGCCCAGTCGAGCGCGTGCAGGCTCGCCGCCGAGCCGTCCACCCCCACGAGTACGACGTCGTCGCGCGTCATCACCGGCACCTCCTGGTCGTCACGCCACCCAGTCTGCCCCCGATCATGCCCCGGCCGGAAACTTTCGGGAGGCGTTCTTGGGGGACGCTTGGCGTGCAGGACGCGCGGCGGCACGCACGGAGCCCGGCGGGTGGGACCCTCAGCCCGGCGGCGCCCGCCCGGGACCGCCCTCAGGCGACGAGGTACGCGCTCCAGGTCGGCTCGTCGACGTGGGAGCCGGCCATGAGCGCCGCCAGCCCGCGCGGTGCGCGCGGGACGAACGGCAGCTCCCAGCCGATCTCGTGCAGCAGCCGGTCGGCCTTGCGGTGGTTGCACCGGCTGCACGCCGCGACCACGTTGGTCCACTCGTGCCGGCCGCCGCGCGAGCGGGGCAGCACGTGGTCGACCGTGTCCGCTCCCCCGCCGCAGTACGCGCAACGGTGGCCGTCGCGCTGCAGGACCGTGCGCCGTGTCGGGGCGACCGCCTTGCGCATCGGCACGTGCACGTACCGGGTGAGGCACAGCACGAGCGGCAGCGGGAGCGAGGTGCGTTCGGAGTGGAGCTCACGCCCGTCGGTCTCGAGGATCGATGCCTTCCCGGACATGACGAGCGTGACGGCGCGGTGCACGCTCACGACGCAGAGGGGTTCGAGACTGGCGTTGAGAAGCAGCGTCCGGTGCGTCACGGGCATCAGCACGGCGGGCTCCTGTCCAGATCGGTGGACCCGCCTGGCTGGCGGGTCCCTGGGGGAGTGCAAGCGCGACCAGAGTACGCGGCGACGAGCCCCGCGTCCCTCGACTGTGGCACGAGCGCGGCGTGAACGCCCGGTGACTTCCGGACGCACGTCCAGGGCCCCCTGCGCGCGGTGGCGTGCAGGGGGCCCATGAGGAGCGGTGCGGGGGGCTCAGCCGATGCGGATGAAGACCGGCGAGCTCTGGTAGATGTTCCGGAACTGCACGGTCTTGCCGGGCGACGGCGAGTCGATCTGGTCGTCGCCGCCGGCGTAGATGCTGATGTGGCCGGGGCTCCAGATCAGGTCTCCGGGGAGCGCGTCGGCCCGCGAGACGATCGTGCCGGCCCCCTTCATCGCGGACGACGTGCGCGGGAGCGAGATGCCGAGCTGGGCGTAGACGTACCCGACGAAGCCTGAGCAGTCGAAGCCCTCGGGCGTCGTGCCGCCGGCGAGGTACGGGGTCCCGACGTAGCGGGCGGCGATCTCGAGGACCGCGTTGCCCGACACGGACTGCGGGATCGGGTTGTTGACCGTCGCGGCGGCCGTGCGCTCGGCGCTGCGGCTCGCGGCGGTGCGTGCGGCGCGGGTCTGGGCGACCGGCTTCGGGGCCACGGTCACGGCCGGCGCCTCGAAGGACCACGCGGCGTCCGCCGGGGAGGAGACGACCGGCGAGGTCTGGAGCACGGCCCGCGCGGAGGCGGTGAGCGCGGAGGTGTCGACCGCCGGCAGCGCACCCGCGGCACCGGCGCCGGGGGCGGCACCCGCAGGGCTGATCATCGTGGCGACGAGACCGCCCGACGCGGCGACGATCGCGGCCCCGCGGCCCACCGCACCCATCGAGTCGGACGCCGCGGAGGCGAAGTCGGTCAGCGGGGTAGCAGGGCGTCGTGCAGAACGGTGCCGCGCGCGCGTCATGCTCTCGGTCACTGAGTGCCTCTCCTGTCGCCTGCGAGGTCAGCTGTCGGGTTCGGGTGGGAGAGCACCCGGCCGTCGGGATGCGAGCATCCGTCGGGCTTCACCCCAAGGACACCGTTGCCGGTGCCCGTCATGGGTCCCCCGCCCCTGCCGGCGAGTTGAACGGACCGCGTGCGGCGGCAGGGCTGGGCGAATCCGCACGAGGGCTTCCCCGAAGGAGGGTCCGGGTGAAGCAGGACGAACGTACAGGAGTCCTCGCGAGAATGTCACGTATCCGACACGTCCGTTTCGTCCCCTCCTCCGGACGGGCCGCGGCACCCGCCTGCCCCCTCCCCCGGACGGGTCCCGCGGCTGCACGACGACACCCCGCCGGCACGGTGACCGACGGGGTGCCGTGCGCCTCGGCGCAGGTCAGCGGAGGTCGCGCCCGGCGCACCGGAGCCGCCGGGCGGCCGGGAGGCCGGGCGGCCGGTCAGCGGTTGCCGACGAAGATGTGGCGCGCGACGTCGTCGGGCAGGTCGAGGACGGTCGCCGCGCCCGGGGGTGCGATGGTCACGACGCCCGGGCTGCGCTCGACCGTCACCGTCACGCCCGGACGGATCCCCGCCTGCGCGAGCCGCGACAGCAGCTCGACGTCCGGCTGGATCGGCTCGCCCAGGCGCGCCACGACGACGTCGTCGAGCCGGCCCGGCGCGGCGTTCGCGACCGTGAGGAGCGACGTGACGCCGTCGAGGAACTGCTCCGACGTGCTCGTCTCGCCGATCTCCGCGAGCCCCGGGATCGGGTTGCCGTAGGGGTCGAAGTGCGGGTGGTCCAGCAGCGCCGCGAGCCGGCGCTCGACGCGCTCGCTCATGACGTGCTCCCAGCGGCACGCCTCCTCGTGCACGAACTCCCAGTCGAGCCCGATGACGTCCGTCAGGAGCCGCTCCGCGAGCCGGTGCTTGCGCATCACGCGGGTGGCCTTCGCCAGACCCAGCTCGGTGAGCTCGAGGTGCCGGTCCCCGCTCACCACCACCAGGCCGTCGCGCGCCATCCGCGCCACGGTCTGGGAGACCGTCGGGCCGCTGTGCCCGAGCCGCTCCGCGATGCGGGCGCGCAGCGGCGTGATGCCCTCCTCGGTGAGCTCGTACACGGTCTTCAGGTACATCTCGGTGGTGTCGATCAGGTCGCTCACGCCGCAGCCTCTCGCTCGTCGCTCTCGTCGTCGTCGCTGGCCACCAGGGTAGGCGGTCCGGCGGCGACGGCCCCCGACGCCGTATCGTCTGCACCGTGCCCGAGGCCCACGACACCGCGCCCGCGATCCCTGCGATCACCGTCCCCGCCGACCTGCTGCCCGTCGACGGCCGGTTCGGCTCCGGCCCCAGCAAGGTCCGCGCCGCGCAGGTCGAGGCGCTGGCGTCCGTCGGTCGCACGCTGCTCGGCACGTCCCACCGCCAGCCGCCGGTGCGCGCGCTCGTCGGGCGCGTCCGCGCGGGCCTCGCCGAGCTGTTCGACCTGCCCGACGGGTACGAGGTCGCGCTCGGCAACGGCGGCTCGACCGCGTTCTGGGACCTCGCGACGCTGTGCCTCGTGCGCGAGCGCAGCCAGCACGTGAGCTTCGGGGAGTTCGGCGCGAAGTTCGCCACGGCCGCCGCGCGGGCGCCGTTCCTCGGCGAGCCGACCGTCCGCACCGCGCCCGCCGGACAGCTCGCGCTGCCCGAGGCGGAGGACGGCGTCGACGTCTACGCGTGGCCGCACAACGAGACCTCGACGGGCGTCGCCGCGCCGGTGCGCCGCGTGGCGGGCTCGCGCGAGCAGGGTGCCCTGACCGTGGTCGACGCGACGTCCGCCGCCGGCGGGCTCGCGGTCGACGTGAGCGAGACCGACGTCTACTACTTCGCGCCGCAGAAGTCGTTCGCGTCCGACGGCGGGCTGTGGCTCGCGGTGCTGTCGCCCGACGCGGTCGAGCGGGCCGCGCAGGTCGAGGGCAGCGGTCGCTGGGTGCCCGAGTTCCTCTCGCTCACGACGGCGGTCACGAGCTCGCGCCTCGACCAGACGCTGAACACCCCGGCGCTCGCGACCCTCGTGCTCCTCGCGGAGCAGCTCGACTGGATGCTGTCGCACGGCGGGCTCGCCTGGGCCGCCGCACGCACCGCGGAGTCCGCGGGGCACCTGTACGGCTGGGCCGCGCAGCGGGAGTGGGCGACGCCGTTCGTCGAGGACGCCGCGGCGCGCTCGAACGTCGTCGGCACGATCGACCTGGCGCCCGAGATCGACGCCGCCGCGGTGGCCCGTGTGCTGCGCGCGCACGGCGTGGTCGACATCGACCCGTACCGCAAGCTCGGCCGCAACCAGCTGCGCGTGGCGATGTTCCCCGCGGTCGACCCGCAGGACGTGCTCGCGCTGACGCGGTGCGTCGACCACGTCGTGGAGCAGCTGGGCTGAGCACGGCTCCGGTCCCCCGGTGAACGCCCGCCCCGCACCCGCCCGGCTCGTCCGGGACCGGGTCACGGCTGCGCTCTACGCCTGCTTCGGCACGTGGGGGTGGTTCCTCTACAGCTTCGTGCCCGGGCTGCCGCTGCTCGCCGACGAGCTCGGGATCACCCGCGCCCAGGCTGGCCTGCACACGACGTTCATGGCGTGCGGCACCCTGACCTCGGGCTTCACGAGCGCCGCGCTCGTGCGCCGGCTCGGGCGTCGCGGCGTCCTGCTGCTCGCCGCCGGGCTGCTCTCCGCCGGGGTCGTCGCGCTCGTGAGCGCACCCGGCCTGCTCGTGACCCTGCCCGCGGCGACCGTCGTCGCGACCGGCGGGGCGCTGTTCATCGCCGCCGCGCAGCCCGCGCTCACGGTGCACCACGGCGCCGCGGGGCCGGCCGCGGTGAGCGAGGGGCACGGGACGGGGGCGCTCGTCGGGCTCGTGGGGCCGCTCGCGCTCGGCGGCGCCGTCGCGCTGGGCTGGGGGTGGCGGCCCGCGGTCGCCGTCACCGTGGTGCTCGCGGCCGTCACGGCGCTGCTCGTCGCCCGGCTGCCCGGGCAGGGCGCGCTCGGCACGGCGACGGCGAGGAGGGCGGAGCCGACGGAGGCTGACGGGGAGCCGACGACGGCAGTGGCGGCGCGGACGACGACGGCACCGGGGACGACGGCGTCCGCGGCTGGTGCCGCCACGGGGCGGCCGGGCCGCTTCTCGACCGCCTTCTGGCTGCTCTGGGCCACGCTCGTCGCCGTCGTCGGCATCGAGAACGCCACGACCGCGTGGGCGGCCGACCTGCTGCGCACGCACGCGGGCGCCGAGAGCGGGGTCGCCGCCGGTGCCGTGTCGGGGCTCATCGCCGGGATGTGCGTCGCACGCTTCGCCGTCGGGCGCCTCGCGCTGCGGTTCACCCCCCTGCAGCTGCTGCTCGCCGCCTTCGCGGTCGCCGTCGCAGGGTGGCTGGTGCTGTGGGTCGCGACGACCCCGTGGCTCGCCCTCGTCGGGCTCGTGGTCGCGGGGCTCGGGTACGGCGCGCAGTTCCCGCTCGCGATCTCGATGCTGCTCGGGGCCGCCGACGGCCGGCTCGACCAGGCGCAGGCCCGCTCGACGCTCGGGGTCGGCGCCGCGGTCGCGGTCGCGCCGGTGCTGCTCGGCGGGCTCGCCGACGAGGTCGGGCCGCACACGGCGTTCCTCGTCGTGCCGGCGCTCATCGCGTGCGGGGTCGTCGCGGTGCTCCTCGCGGAGCGCGCCGGGCGACGGCACGAGCCGCACCCGCTCCACCCGGCGGACGCGGGCGGAGCGGCCTAGCACCGGGCGCCACCTGCCGCCCCGCGCACGCCAGTGGCACGTCCTGGCACCCGGCGCCGCCCCGCCGGGCCCACCCGGGCTGAGCACCCCGCACCGGGCACCACCCGCCGCCCGGCGCACGCGGGCGGCGCGGCGTCGCAACAGGCGCGGCCCGCCCCCGGATCACCGGGGACGGGCCGTGTCGTGCGGGCCGGACGGGCCCGCGTGGGTCAGCGGCTCAGCTCGTGGCGTCCCGGCGGGACCGCGCACGGGCGGCGACGAGCCCGCCACCGGCGAGCACGAGCGCGCCCGCGGCGACGAGCCACGGGGTCGTCTCGGAGCCGGTCGCGGCGAGCACCTGCGAGGACGCGGGCGCGGCGGCGAGGACCGACGACGACGCGGGCGACGTGAGGCACACGGGCGAGGACGGCGGGTAGGCCACCGTCGTGGTCACCGACGGGTTCACGGCGAGGGTCACGGCGACCCCGGGGCGGACCCAGTCGAACTCGTCGCCCTCGACCCACGTGCCGTCGGACTTCTTGGTCCAGCCAGGCCAGTCGACGCCCGTGCCGTCGGCTCCGGCGACCGCACCGGGCCACGGGACGCGACCCTCGAGCGGGAGCCCGGACTGCACGACGTCCGCGCCGGACGGGTTGTCCCACGTGATGCTCAGCGAGGAGCTCGTCGCGCCCTCGACCGAGACCTTGTACGCGAGGTAGGGGACGTCGTTGTCGCACACGGGCGAGAGGACGTCGACCTTCAGCGCGCAGACGCCCCCGGCCGAGTAGCCGTCCCCGGTGTCGCCGCAGCCGTCCGGCGTCGGCGCGACCACCGCAGCGGCGGGCAGCGCGAACGCCAGGCCGACGGCGGCCGACAGGGCGGCAGCGGCGCTCACCCTCATCGATCTCTTCATGGCGGTGCACTCTCCGTAACCGGAACAATCGGACATTCAGGAGAAGCCACCGTAACTCCGGCCCGCGGCGCCGGCCCGGAGGCGGACGGGTGAAACGGCGGAATCACCCGGTCGGTCGCCCACCGTACGGGGACACCGGGACAGCTGTCCGGACCGGCGTCCGGCTCAGTCCGTGCAGGTGCCGGTGACGGTCCCGGGGGACGTGAGCGTCGGCGTCGTCCACACGTCGAGCCCCTCGCCCGGCGCCGGCGCGGGCACCGTGACCGTGAACCGGTACGTCGCCGTCTCGCCCGGCAGCAGGCGTGAGGTGAGCGTGCTCACGGCGCGCTCCTGCTCGGTGGCGGCGACGCCTCCGACGAGCTGGTCGCCGAGGCGCTGGTCGAGGACCCGGCCGCCCGGGGGCGCGTAGACCGTGATGTTGGTCGCGAGACCCCCGACCGGCAGGCCGGTGTCGGCCGTCCCGGTCACGTACCGCGGGTACCCGGCGATGTCACCCGGTGGGGTGTACGCGAGGTCGAGGCGCAGCACGGCCGTGGCCCAGCCGGCCGCGGGGGGCGCGGCGCAGCGCAGCTCCTCGACGGCCAGGTCCGTCGTCAGGAAGTAGTCGAGCTTGCCCGCGGAGCCGTCGTTGAGGAAGACCCCGGCGGCCCCCGCCGGGGAGCGCGGGTCGAGGCCGGCGCCGTCGGTCGTCGTCCCGGCACCGGGCAGCTGCACCGCGTACGCGGCGTCGCCCGGCCGGGCGAGGAAGTCCGCGCCGAGCGACGTGCGCGCCAGCCGGTCCTGCTCGTCGGGGTGCGCGGACCACACCCGCACGCGGCGCTCGTCGCTCGCCCGGGCCAGCGCGTCGAGCAGGTCCCGGGTCTCGCCCCGCCCCGAGCTCACCGCGGTGAACAGCGCGGACGCGACGTCGGCGTAGAACGCGTCCGCCTCCTCGGGCTCGGGCAGCCGCACGTACGCCTCGCGCAGCAGGACGTCGAGCACCGTGCCCGCGGTGAGCTCGACGCCGCCGGCCTCGACCGGGCCCGTCGCGTCGAGCAGGTACGCCACCGCGACCGGGTCCATCGCCAGCACGCCGTCGACCGGCGTGCCCACGCTGCGCGTCCACATCGCGCTCACGAGCTCGGCGCTGCGGGGGAAGTCCGGGGTCAGGACGGTGTTCTGCACCCAGCGGCCGAGGCGGTCGCTGTGCACCGCGAGCTCCTCGTCGGTCAGCGGGAGGACCGGGGCGTCCAGGGGACGCAGGTCGAGCGTCGAGCGCTGGTCGACGAGCCGGATCGCGCCCTGGTCGGCGGTGAACGCCGCGACCGCGCCGACGATGCCGCCCGCGCTGCGCAGCTCGGCGGAGTTGAGCGAGAGCAGCAGGTAGGTGCGGGGACCGTCGGCGCCGAGCATCGGCGGGAGGAGCCGCGCCGCGTCGGACGCGGACCCAAGGGTGTCGGCCGCGGTGCCGAGCCCGTCGGCGACCTGCGTCACGGGCGCGGCGACGCGGTCCACGAGACGTGTCGTGTCGAGCGCCCCGACCGCGGCGGCCGAGGTGCGGGTCGTCGTCGCGGCCCGGTCGAGGGCCGGTGCGGCGGCGGCGAACAGGCCGAGGTCGATCGAGCCGTCGTCGCGCCGGACCTGGGGGTCGGCGACGAGGCCGCCGAGCTCGACGACGGCGGGCAGCGCGTCGGTCGCGACGTCGTCGACCGCGACCGCGACCGTGCGGACCGCCGTGAGGTTCGGGCCGGCCCACGGCACGTGCTCCGCGACGCGCCAGACGGGGTCGCTCGCCGCCGCTCTGGCCCGCGCGGTGTCCTCCTGCAGCCCCGGCAGGCCGTCCGCGAGCGCGCCGACGTCGCCCCCGGCGAGCCCGCTCTCGAGGTCCGCGAGCACCGCGCCGGCCTCGGTCAGGCCGTCGGCCGCCTGCGCGGCACGGAAGACCAGCCAGCCCGCGGCGGCGAGCAGCACCAGCACGAGGGCGCCGAGCACGACCAGCGCGCGCCGCAGCCGGCGGCGGCGGCGGCGGCGCAATGCTCCGGGGTTCTCGTCCTTCACCGGCGCGGGAGCAGCGGCGGCTTCGGCGCCCGGTGGGCCCAAGCGGTCGGGAGCGGGCACCGGCTCCGGCGCACGCCCCGGCTCAGGTCCGGCGGAGGGCGTCACGAGCCGAGCGTGTCACAGCGCGCCGCGCGAGCCGCCCGAGGACGACGACATTCACCCGGGAGCGCGTCGGGCGACGGCCCGGTCCTCGGCGCGGTCGGTCGGCGCAACGAGGCTCGGCGGCCCGGTGAGCGGCTGCGCCGCGGGTGAACGGCTGCGGCCCTGCGCGCGGCCGGCGAGAGGGGTCGATCGCCTCGCGCTCCCGGGCCGGCAGCCCGGGCGGCGCGAGGCGGGTCGGACCGGTCAGGCCGCCGACGAGCGGTCGGACGCCTCCTGCGCGCGCAGCCGGTGCGCGGTCTCGGCCCGGGCAGCCGGCTCGTGCGCGCCGTCGGGCTCCTCGGGCTCGGGGTGCCGCACCTCGAGGTGGGGGCGGCTCAGCACGTGGTAGCGGACCGTCAGGTGCCAGCTCTTGGCCGCCCACAGCGCGGCGCCGGACGCGACGAGCAGCGCCGAGATCGACCCGATGCCGATCGCCCAGCGCGCCCCGAACTCCTCGGCGACCCAGCCGACGATGGGCGAGCCGATCGGCGTCGCGCCGAGGAACACCATCATGTAGAGCGCCATGACGCGCCCGCGCATCGCGGGGTCGGTCGTGAGCTGGATCGTCGTGTTCGCCGCGGTCATCATCGTGAGCGAGGCGAGCCCGACGGGGATGCACGCGAGCGCGTACGACCAGTACGTCGGCATGAGCGCCATGACCCCGCTCGTGACGCCGAACGCGAACGCCGCACCGATCACGAGCCGCACGCGCGGCCGCTCCCGCCGGGCCGCGAGCAGCGCCCCGGTGAGCGAGCCGATCGCGAGGATCGAGCCGAGGATGCCGTACTCCCCCGCGCCCTTGCCGAACTCGGTGCGCGCCATGACCGCGCTCGTGAGCTGGAAGTTCAGGCCGAACGTCGACACGACGCCGATCACGACCATGATGACGACGATGTCGCTGCGGCCGCGCACGTAGGCGATGCCCTCGCGGATCTGGCCCTTGGCGCGCGGGACGACGGGCATCCGGTGGAGCTCGGTCGAGCGCATGCGGGTCAGGGCGAGGATCGTCGCCGCGAACGTCACGCCGTTGAGCAGGAACACCCAGCCGGAGCCGACCCACGCGATGAGCAGGCCGGCCACGCCGGGCCCGACGAGGCGCGCGGTGTTGAACGACGCGCTGTTGAGCCCCACGGCGTTGGAGAGCCGCTCGCGCGGGACGAGCTCGGCGACGAACGTGTTCCGCACCGGGCCGTCGATCGCGGACACGCAGCCGAGGAGGCCTGCGAACACGTACACCTGCCACAGCTGCCCGTGGCCGGACAGCACGAGCGCGCCGAGCCCGAACGCGAGCACCGCCTGCGCCGCCTGCGTCGCCGCGAGGAGCTTGCGGCGGTCGAGGCGGTCCGCGAGCACCCCGGCCCACGCGGACAGGAACAGCACGGGCCCGAACTGCAGCGCGGTCGTGATGCCGACGGCGATGCCCGACTCGTCGGTCAGCTCGGTGAGGACGAGCCAGTCCTGCGCGACGCGCTGCATCCACGTCCCGACGTTCGCGACGAGGGCGCCGCCGAACCACAGCCGGTAGTTGTAGTAGCGCAGCGAGGAGAAGGTGGGACTCATTCGGCGGCGAGCCTCCGGAGCAGCTGGGCCGCCTCGGCGAGGGTCGCTCGCTCGGCGGGGGTGAACGTGGTCAGGCGGCGGGTCAGCCACTGGTCGCGGCGGCGGCGGGTCTCGGTGACCTCCGCGGCGCCCTTCTCGGTGAGGCTGACGACGACCTGGCGGCCGTCGTTCGGGTGCTCGGCCTTGGTCACGAAGCCGAGCTCGGCGAGCGCGTTGACGGTCCGGGTCATCGACGGCGGCTGCACGTGCTGGCGCTCGGCGAGCGCGCCGGGGGTCATGGGTCCGTCCATGTGGATCCAGGCGAGCACCGAGAACTGGTGGTCGGGCAGGTCCGCGGCCCCGCGCTCGGCACGCAGGCGCCGGGCGGAGCGGAAGATGCCGATGCGGAGCTCGCCCGCGAGGTTCTCGGGGCGGCACTGCTTGGCGGTCGGTGCGGGCCGGGTGGCGGTCGCCGCAGCACCGGCCTTCGCCGCGGCGCCAGCGGCTGCGGGCGCGCCGGCCTTCGTCGCGGCGCCGGGGGCGCGGCCCGTCGCCGGGCGCTGCGGGGCGATCTCTCCGAGGGGCATGTTCTTACCCTAGTTCATTACCTTGGGTAAGCAACTGGACGAACCGCCCATCTCGCCCGTCCCTGCTCGCCGCGTGCGGCGTGCGGCGTGCGGCGTGCCGCGTGCGGCGTGCGGCGTGCGGCGTGTCAGGCGACCGGACCCAGCGCCGCCGTGAGGTCGACCTCGACGCGCTGCCCGGGGAAGCCGAGGGCGGCGACGCCGAGCAGCGTGCTGGCCGTCGTGAACGCCGGGGCGAGGGCGGACGCGCGCAGTTCCGCCCACACGAGCCCGAGCTCGTCCGGGTCGGCGCTCACGACGTGGACCATCGACCGGACCACGTCCGCGGGCCCCGCGCCGGCGGCCGCGAGCGCGACGAGGCAGTTCTCGACGACCTGCCGCGTCTGCGCGACGAGGTCGCCGGGCGCGCCGACGACGCGTCCCTCCCGGTCGAGCGGGCACTGCCCCGCGAGGTGCGCGAGGCGTCCGGCGTCGGAGACGGTCACGTGGCTGTAGCCGGGGGTCGCGTGCAGCCCGGGCGGGTCGAGGCGCTCGATCATCCGCCGAGTCTCACGCGGACGCGGCTGCCGCTCCAGCGGATTGCGGCGGCCTCACGGACCGAGGAAGACCGCCGAGCACAGCACCTGGTCGCCGTCCACGACGCACGCGACGCCGAGCTCGTCGAGCGTCGGGTCGAGCACGTTCGCGCGGTGCCCGGGCGAGCCGAGCCACGCGTCGACGACGGCGGGCGGCTCCGCGGCGGCGCGGCTCAGGTTCTCCGCGGCCATGCTCGGCCCGGCGCACGCGTCGAGCACCGGACCGAGCGGCGCGTGCTCCAGCGTGTCCTCGCCCACGAGCTCGGCGGCACGCGCCGCGGCCCCGTCACGCGCGCACGTCGACGGGCCGAGCGGGTCGAGGCCGTCGGTGCGGCGCGCCGCGTTCGTCGCGTCGACCAGCCGCGCCGCGTACGCCTCGAGGTCCACCTCCGTGACGTCCCAGCCGTCCGGGGTGCGGGCCGGCGACGCGGCCGGGGTCGGCGTGCCGGTGACCGAGATGATGCGGCCGACGTCCGGGCCGCCGCGGCCCAGCGCCGCGACACCGGCCGCGAACGCCACGAGGACCCCGAGCATGATCAGCGCCCAGCCCCACGAGGGCACCCCGCCCCGGCGCACGGCCGGCGGGGCGTTCCACCCGTCGGGCACTCCCCCGGTCCACCCGGGCATGTCCGCCGGACCCGACGGCCCGGAGCCCCCGCCGGGCCCGCGCACGGTCCCGTCGTCGGACCCCGCGCCACCCCCCGACGCCGTCATGGTCAGGGGCGCCCGAGCGCCCGGTAGGTCCAGCCCGCCGCGCGCCACCGGACCGGGTCCAGCACGTTGCGCCCGTCGAGGATGCGCCGCTCCGCGACGACCTCGCCGAGCACCTCGGGGTCGAGCTCCCGGAACTCGCGCCACTCGGTCGCGAGCAGCACGACGTCGGCGTCCTGCGCGGCCTCGAGCGCCGAGTCGGCGAACTTGAGGTCCGGCCACTTGGCGCGCGCGTTCTCGACGGCCTGCGGGTCCGTGACCGTGACGTACGCGCCCTGGAGCTGCATCTGCGCGGCGACCGACAGCGCCGGGGAGTCGCGGACGTCGTCGCTGTCCGGCTTGAACGCCGCGCCGAGCACCGCGACGCGCCGGCCCACGATCGACCCGTCGCACACCTCGCGCGCGAGGTCGACCATGCGGACCCGCCGGCGCATGTTGATCGAGTCGACCTCCCGGAGGAACGACAGCGCCTGGTCGACACCGAGCTCGCCCGCCCGGGCCATGAACGCGCGGATGTCCTTCGGCAGGCACCCGCCGCCGAAGCCCAGCCCGGCGTTGAGGAACTTGCGCCCGATGCGGTCGTCGTACCCGATGGCGTCGGCGAGCCGGGTCACGTCCGCGCCCGTCGCCTCGCAGAGCTCGGCCATCGCGTTGATGAAGGAGATCTTGGTCGCGAGGAACGAGTTCGCCGCGACCTTGACGAGCTGCGCGGTCGCGTAGTCGGTGACCACGAGCGGCGCACCCTCGGCGAGCGGCGTCGCGTAGACCTCGTCGAGCACGGCCTTCGCGGCGTCCCCGGCCTCGGTCGGCACCGCGTTCTCACCGGTCGGCAGCCCGTACACGAGCCGGTCCGGGTGCAGGGTGTCCTGGACCGCGAAGCCCTCGCGCAGGAACTCGGGGTTCCACACGAGCGTCGCCCCGATCGGCTCGAGCCGCTCGGCGAGGCGCTCCGCCGTCCCGACCGGCACCGTCGACTTCCCGACGACGAGGTCGCCGGGCTGGACGTACGGGAGCAGCGCGTCGAACGCGGCGTCGACGAAGACCATGTCCGCACCGAACTCGCCGCGCTTCTGCGGCGTCCCGACGCACAGGAAGTGCACGCGCGAGCCCGCGACCTCGGCGAGGTCGGTCGTGAACCGCAGCCGCCCCGTCGCGGACGTCTCCGCGAGCAGCTCGGGCAGGCCCGGCTCGTAGAACGGCGCGCGAGCGGCGGCGAGCGCCTCGACCTTCGCGGCGTCGACGTCCACGCCCACCACCTCGTGCCCGAGCTTCGCCATCGAGGCCGCGTGGACCGCACCCAGGTACCCGCACCCGATGACCGACATGCGCACGTTGGTGACTCCTTCGTGAGGGCTGCGTGAAGTGCCGCCAATCTACGACAGCACGTGCTTAGCCTGGCGGGATGACCACGCGGACGCGCCACCTCACCCGGGCGGCCCTCGTGGTCTACCTGCTGCTGGTCGCGTGGATCACCCTGACGCCCGACCTCGCCGACAACGACGCGCTCGGCAGGGTCCGGGTGATCACGGAGTGGCTGACCGCGCGCGGCGTCCCCGTGACGTACGCCGGGGTCGAGGCGGGGGCCAACGTCGTGATGTTCGGGCCGTTCGGCGTGCTGGTCGGGCTGCTCGTGCGACCCGCGCGTGCGTGGTGGGCGCGGGTGGTCGCCGGCGGCCTCGTGCTGTCCGCCGGCATCGAGACCGCCCAGCTGCTGTTCCTGCCGACCCGGGTGCCGACCGTCCAGGACGTCGTGATGAACACGCTCGGCGCGGCGCTCGGGGTCCTGGTGCTGCTCGTCGCCCACCGGCTGCGGCTCCCCCGCCGGGACCGCCGCGGCGCCGGGTCCCCTCCGGACGACGCACGCGCGCCCCTCGCCGCCGGGGCGGGAGAGGCGCGCGTGCGGACGACGGCGGAGGGCTGAGCGTCAGACGCCCAGCGTGTCCTTGATCGGGCCGAGCGTGAAGTACAGGACGAACAGCACGCCCGCGAGCCACATGAGCGGGTGCACGTCCCTGATCTTGCCGACGGCGACCTTGATGACGACGTACGCGATGAAGCCCGCGCCCATGCCCGCCGTGATCGAGAACGTGAACGGCATCAGGATCATGATGAGGAACGCCGGGATCGCGACCTCGTAGTTCTTCCAGTCGATGCCCGCGACCTGCATGACCATGAGGAAGCCCACGACGACGAGCGCGGGCGTGGCCGCCTCGAACGGGACGAGCTCGACGAGCGGCGAGACGAACGTCGCGAGCAGGAACGCGATGCCGGTGACGACCGACGCGAGCCCCGTGCGCGCGCCGTCCCCGACGCCGGCGGCGGACTCGATGTAGCTCGTGTTCGACGAGACGCTCCCCGCGCCACCGGCCGCGGCGGCGACCGAGTCGACGATCAGGATCTGCTTGGTGCGCGGCGGGTTGCCGTTCTCGTCGAGCAGGTCCGCCTCGCCGCCGACCGCGACCATCGTGCCCATCGTGTCGAAGAAGTCGGCGAGCAGGACCGAGAAGACGAGCAGCGCGACCGCGACGACCCCGATCTTCTCGACCGACCCGAACAGCGAGAACTGGCCGAGCAGCCCGAAGTCGGGCACCGAGACGAACGTGTCCGGGATCGTCGGGACGTTGAGCTCCCAGCCCGACGGGTTCTCCCCGTCGGAGCCCTGCGGGCCGACCTTCGCGACGAGCTCGACGACGACCGAGAGGACGGTCGCCGAGAGGATCGCGATGAGGATCGCACCCTTGACCCGGCGCACCATGAGCACGATCGCGAGGAGCAGGCCGAAGACGAACACGAACAGCGGCCACCCGGCCACCGAGCCCCCGATGCCCAGCTCGACGGGCGTCGCGAGGCTCGCGGGGATGCGCACGAACCCGGCGTCGACGAGCCCGATGAAGGCGATGAACAGGCCGATGCCGACGCTGATCGCCGTCTTGAGCTCGATCGGGACCGCGCGGAACACGGCCTCCCGGAAGCCCGTCAGGACCAGCACGAGGATGATCAGGCCCTCGAGCACGACGATGCCCATCGCGTCGGCCCACGTCATGTCCGGCAGCGAGGCGATCGAGTAGGCGACCACGGCGTTGAGCCCGAGCCCGGCGGCGAGCGCGAGCGGGAAGTTCGCCACGACGCCCATGAGGATCGACAGCACGCCCGCGACCAGCGCCGTCGCCGCGGCGATCATCCCGAAGTTGGGCCCGTCGCCGCCCCCGAGGAAGCTCCCCGTGCCGTCCTGGACCGTGCCGATGATGAAGGGGTTCAGCACGACGATGTAGCTCATCGTGAAGAACGTGACGAGGCCACCACGGACCTCGGCGCCGATCGTCGAGCCGCGCTCGGTGATCTTGAAGAAGCGGTCGACGGCGCTGCGCGGGGGCGCGGACACCGTCTCGGGGGAGGTTGTCGCCATGGCACGCATGGTGGCAGAACCTTCACCGCACGGGCACGGGGTGTCCACGGGTGTTACGTGGTGGTAACCCGTCGGCGGCGGCCTCCGCAGGCCGCTCAGGCGCCGGGGTCGACGACGTCCCACGGGAACGCGTCGAGGAGCGGCTGCGGGTCCCACGGCATCTCCGCGACCACGGGAGGTGCGGCGAGCGCGCTCTCGAGGTCGGGGAACGTCTCGTAGCCGGTGCGACCGCTGCCGCGGAAGTAGTCGTCGTACTTCAGCTCCGGCTCGCCCTGCGCCCGCACCAGCGACGCGGGGACTCCCAGCGCCTCCGCGACGACCACGGCGTGCAGCGACGAGCCCACGACGCGCTCGCTCTGCGCGAGCCGGCGCAGGACGTCGTGGACCGGACCGCGCGGGTCGACGAAGCTCGGGTGACCTGCGAGCCCGGACGCCTCGTTGAGGTTCGGCACGACCGCGAGCGCGTACCGCTTCCGGGGCACGAGCGCGACGAGCTCCGGCATCAGCCGCGGCAGGAGCAGCGCCGGGTCGCCGTACACCTCGGGCACCTCGATCCCCCGCTCGAGGAGGAACTCCCGCGTCCGGGGACCGCGCACCGCCCGGACGTCGAGGGTCCGGAAGCGGTGGTCCTCGGGCCGCGCCTTGCCGTTCACCCCGGACCCCCACACGGTGTCGCCCTCGTGCGCGAGGTGCAGGATCGACCCCACCGTGAGGAGCCGCCGGCGCCGGCTCCGTGCGGCTGGCCGGCCCGGCCCGCGGACGCCGCGGCGCTCGGCCCGCAGGAGCTCGACGACCAGGGGGCCCAGCAGGTCGCCGAAGTTGTTCTTCCGGGGGGCGCGCGACAACGCCTGCCCGAGGGGTCCGGGGAAGCGGGCGTCGCGCGGGTTCCAGTGGACGACGTCGACGGGGCTCATGCGGCGCGCCAACCCTTTCGTGCGGTGGAGCGGAGGGTCACGAGGTCGCGGCGCACCCGTGGCGAGAGCGCCGCGACGAGCGCGAACGCGACGGCGCACACGCCGGCGAGCGCGAGCGCCGTCAGGACGGGGCCCAGGTCGTCGTCGAGGGCCGGGGCCACCGCGCGGGCCGCGACGACCATGACGGTGTAGACGGCGAGCGGGACGGCGGCCGTGCGGACGAGCGGCAGGACGCGGACGCCCGTCCGCGGGACCGCCCACAGCGTGAGGATGAGCCAGTTGAGGAACAGCCCCACCGAGACCGCGACCGCGACCCCGGTGGACTGCCACTGCGCGCCGGCGATGATCAGGCCGACCATGAGCAGGCGCGTCACGACGGAGAACCTGAGCTGGAGCGCCGTGGCGCCCTTGGCGAGGAAGATCCAGTAGTAGACGTACCCGAGCGCCTGGAACACCCCGCCGACCGCGAGGATCGAGAACAGCGCCGGGGCCTCGCCCCAGCCCGGGCCCAGGACGAGCTCGAGGACCGGCTCGGCCAGCGCCACCGCGAGCGCGAAGCCGCCGGCGAGCGTGTACGTGAGCACGAGCTGGGCACGCACGACGTAGGTGCCGAACTCGGTGGGATCGGTGATCCGTGACAGGACCGGCAGCGCGACCTTGGTCATCGGCGAGGCGATCTGCTGCAGCGGCATGCGGAAGATCTGGTAGGCGCGGTCATAGACACCCAGCTCCGCGGCGCCCGCCGTGCGCCCGAGCACCGCCGAGTCCACGTTGGCGCTCAGGTAGTTCACGAGCTGGACTCCGGTGGTGCTGGTGCCGAACGAGACGAACGACCGCAGCCCGGTGCCGCGCCGCGGCCAGCCCGGTGCGCGTCGGGACGCGACCAGGAGCGCGACGAACGAGACGGCGGCCGCCGTGACCTGCTGGACGACGAGGCTCCAGTAGCCGAGGCCGCGCGAGGCGGCGACCACTGCGGCGACCAGCGCGAGCGCCTGGGCCGTCACGTCCACGGCGGCGAGCCGGCGGAACTGGAAGTGGCGGGACGCGTCCGCCGAGTACTGCGCGGCGGCGGCCTGCAGCACGAAGACCACCGCGAGCACGCGCGCCACGGGCTCGACCTCCGGCTCGCCGTAGAACGTCGCGATCGGCCCCGCGAGGAGCCAGACGACCGCCGCGCACGCCGTCCCGATCGCGACGTTGAGCCAGAACAGCGACGACCGCTGGGCGGGCGACAGGGTCGGCGCCTGAATCGCGGCGAGCGAGAGGCCGAAGTCGCTGAGCAGGAGCGCCGCGCCGACGAACGCGGCGACCATCGCGTACAGCCCGAAGTCCGCCGGCGTGAGCAGGCGCGCGAGCACGACCAGCGCCGTCGTCTGCACCGCGAACTTGAGCCACTGGCCGACGAGGGTCGTCGCCGCCCCGCGCGCCGCCGTCCCGGCGAGACTCACCGCGTCGCCGTCCGGCGCGCCGGGCCGACGCGCAGGCTCGTCGCCCGGCCCTCACCCGCCACGGGCTCGGTCGCGTCCCGCCCACGGGCCGCCCCGGCGGCCTCCTCAGCGACCTCCTCCCGGCGGAGCGCGCTCGACCAGCCGGCGAGGACCCCCACGACGAGGAACAGCAGCTCCGCGATCGGCTGCTGCAGCACCGCCCACCCCGTGAGGCCGACGCTCGCGATCCCCGCGAGCATCGCGAACGTGCCACGGGCGACGTCCCCCCGCGTGCCGCGCGTGCGCAGCGCCGGGACCGCGAGGCGCAGCGCCACGAGCACCGGGAGCAGCATGAGCAGCGCGCCCGGCACCCCCAGCTCGGCGGCGGCGAGCACGAAGGTGTTGTGCACCGGGTAGCCCGTCTGCGCGACGATCCACTCGTGACCGCTCACCTCGGTGACGAAGCGGTTCGGCCCGGTCCCGATCCACGGGTCCGCGGCGAGCTGGCGGAGCCCCGCGGCGAGCAGCTCCGGCCGGTCCCCGCCCGCGCTGTCGGTCTGGAACCGCCCGAGCAACCGGCTCAGCACCGGCACGAACGCCGCGCCGGCGAGCACGGTCAGCAGCACGCGGCGGTTGCGGTGGCGGACGCCGGGCTGGAGCACGGCCCACACGACCACGACGACGAGGAGCCCGAGGATGTTCGCGCGGCTGAGCGTCGGGGCCGTCATCGCGAAGCCCAGCGCGAGCGCCCACACACCCGCCCGACGCGTCGACCGGTCCGGCGACAACGACAGGGGCAGCAGGAGCCCGGTCGTGATCACGGCGATCTTCCCGAGCGTCGCGGGGTGGCCGAAGATGCCCGAGGCGCGGACCACGGCGGAACCCTCGACCAGGACCTGGAACGCCACGGAGGCGGCCAGCAGCCCCGTCACGGCGACCAGGGCGTACGCCAGGGCCCGCCCCGTGCGCGGGTCCGCGCGACCGAGCACCCGGCCGACGGCGACGCCGACGACCCAGCAGCCCGCGACCGTCAGCAGGTGCACGGCCCCGGAGACGAGCTCGGGCGTCCGCGGCCACAGGGCGACCACGCCGACCAGCAGGTAGAGCACGGCGGGCAGGACCGCGAGGCTCAGCCGCTGCAGCTTGCCCTCGAGCAGCAGCACGGCCGTCGCCCCGGCGACGAGGATCCCGTACGTCGTGACCGACGGGACGGGCGCCGCGATGCCCACGGTCGGCACCGCGGGGAGCGTGCCGAGCCGCAGCAGCGCGAACGGGGCGATCGTCAGGGCCGCGACGAGGCAGACCACGAGCCCGCGGACCCGCCCGAGGTGGAACAGGGTGAGGCCGCCGAGGGTCACGCCCAGGACACCGAGCGCGAGCACGACCTCGGTGCTCATGAGCGCGGTCCCGTGGGGCGCCGCGTGGACCGGCCGGTCGCCGCGGTGACGAGCTCGCGCACCCGGCTGGGCCTGCCCACCATCCGCAGCACGACCCGCGCGCCCGAGACGGCGATGCCGCGGGCGAGCTCCGGGAGGCGCTCCGGGGGTCCGGCCGGCAGGGCGAACCGGGCCAGGGCGCGTCCGCGCGGGATGCGCAGCCCGACGACCGTGTTCGCGAGGTTGTCCTCGTGCACGACCTGGAGCCACAGCGGGCGCCGCGTCCGGACGTTGTGCACGGTCGCGTGCCGGTCGATGTGGAAGTGCTCGTCGACGTAGACGGTCATGATGCCTTCGGGGTTCACCGGCTCGTACAGCGAGACGAACGGGTTCTTGGTGTAGGGCCGCAGGTAGAGGTCGTCGCCCGCGAGCTGGGCGCCCGTCACGAGGTTCACGGCGTGCGGCCCGGCCGCCTCCCCGGCCCGCACGTGCGCCCGGATGACGGCGACGAAGTCGCGCGAGACCGCGTCGTCGCTGTCGACCCGCGTCGTCAGCACGGCCGGCGCGGACGTGCGCGCCAGCACGAGCCGGCTCACCAGCGCCGCGGAGAACGGCTCGTCGACCAGCACGACCTCGAAGAGCCCGTCCCCCGCGAGCGTGCCGAGCGCGTCGGCGAGCCACTCCGGGCTGCGGGCGTCGACGAGGACGAGCCAGCGGACGCCGGGCACGGTCTGGGCGGCGAAGCCGGGCACCGTCAGGTCGGCGAACAGGGCGAGCCGGTGCCGGGTCCACGCGTCGCTCGTGACGGGCGCGGCCTCGCTCAGCGGGACGTTGAACCGCGTCACGACGACGTGCTCGTAGGGAGCGTCCGTGCGGCTCCGCTCAGTCACGCGACAGCTCCTCGTACCAGTCGGCCAGGTCCCGCCCGAGCGGCGCCCAGTCGAGCGCCGCGAGGTCCGGCTCGCCGGCACGCCCCCGCGCGTCGAGCAGCGCCTCCTCGAGGTGGTGCGCGGCCAGCGGCGGGGCGAACAGGCGCACCCATCCTCCCCCGACGAGCTCGCGCAGCTCCGGCAGCGCGCCCAGCGCGGGTGCGACGACCGGCCGCCCCGCCGACAGCGCGAGCAGGGCGGACCCGGAGTTCGTGATCCGCGTGTACGGCAGCACGACGGCGTCGGCTGCACCGAGCACCGTGGCCAGCTCGTCGTCGTCCAGGTGCCGCAGCAGCAGCCGCACCCGGCCGTCCGCCGCCGCGCGGGCGCGGAGCGTCTCCTCGTCCGACGCCCCGGCGCTGCCCGCGACCAGGAGGACGGCGCCGGGGTCGGCCACGTCGCGGAACGCCGCGAGCAGGTCCTCGACCCCCTTGTAGGCGCGGACCTTGCCGACGAACAGCAGCACGGGCACGCCCGGCGGGAGGTCGAGGCGCCGCCGGGCCTCCTCCCGGTCGACGGTCGCGAGCACGGACCGGTAGTGACCGTGCGGGACCACGACGTACGGCCGGTCGGCAAGGGCGGGGAAGCGCGCGACGGCCTCGTCCCGCGTCGCGCTGCTCAGGTAGTGGACGCCCGCCACCGCGCGGTGGAACCGGCGCATGAACCGCGCCTCGACCGTGACGTTGCGCGCCTCGTGGTTGCCCAGGTTGTGCGCCGTCCACACCACGCGCGTCCCCCCGAGCCGCGCCCGCAGCAGGAGCAGCCGCAGCACGGCGGAGCGCAGGCGCGCACCGACGGGTCCGCCGGCGCCGAAGTGCCCGTCGGGCCAGTGCCACGACCAGACGTCCGCGCGCCGCAGGGGCGAGCGGAGCACGGAGAACTCGCGCACCTCCCAGCCCGCGTCCTCGAGCGCCTGCGCCATGAGCGCCTGGAACGGGTTGTGCGCCGCGTTCTTGCGCGCGGGCCACATCTCGACGACCCGCCTGCGCGTCCGCCTCGCGGGGGCGCCCGTGCCGGCCCGCCGCGCCTCACCCATCGGAGCGCTCCCGATCGCCGACGTGCTGCGCGACCAGCGCCCGGGCCTGCGCGCCGCGCACGTCCCAGCTGTGCGCGCGGGCGAGCGCGCTGCGACGGTCCAGCGACGCGGGGTCGGGGTCCACGGTGAGCCGGACCGCGTCCACGTACCCCGCCGTGGTGGACGCCACCGTGACGTCGCCCGGCACCGGGGTGACCGCGGGGACGGGGGTGGAGACCACGTGCAGCCCCGCCGCCAGGTACTCGAACGTCTTGAGCGGGCTGACGCCGGTCGTGTACGGGTTCAGCAGGTAGGGCACGAGCCCGACCGTCGCGGTCCAGTACAGCCGGGCGAGCTCGTCGAGGGACAGCAGCCCGTGGTGGGTCGCGCCCGAGCGGACGAGCGACGCGACCTCGGCACCGGCGGCGCCGCCGCCCTCCGCGACCGGGCCGGCGAGGTGCAGGTCGACGCCCGCCTCCACGAGCGCACGCAGCAGCGCGAAGTCGACCTTCGTGGGGCTGAGGTTCCCGGCGAAGACGGCGCGCGCCGACCGCCCGGCGGCGGGACCGGCCGGACGGGCGGCGGTGATGGTCGCGACGTCGGCGACGTTCGGCCACAGGAGCGGGGCGGCGAAGCCCACGCGCTCGAGGTGCTCGCGCACGACAGGGCTGCTGGCGACCGCGACCGCACCGGCGGCCGCGAGCGCCCGTTCACCGGCACCGACCGCGTCGGCCGAGATGCCGGGGACCTCGGCGAGGAGGTCGACGCAGTGGTACACCGTGACGTCCGCGAGGCGCTCGAGCCCGTACGTGACCGGGGAGTACGCCCACAGGACGCGCGGCCCGGGGCGCCGGAGCCACGGCTCGACGAGGCGTCGCAGCAGGCGTGCGTTGAGCGTGCGCACCGGACCGGTGTGGTGCGGCACGACCTTGGGCGAGAGCACCGCCATGCCCGCCGGCCGGGCGCGCGGGGCGAGGTCGGCCCGGGCGCCCCGTACACGTGCGACGACGCGCCGGACGTCCCGCGCGGACAGCTCGGGCCGGCGCAGGCCGATCGACTCGACGAACGTGACGTCGAGCTCCTCCGCGAGCGCGCGGGCCACGTAGTGCTGGTTGGTCGCGATCGGCTGGTCCCAGTCCGCGGTACCGAGCACGAGCACCGCCGGGCGGTCAGACATCCAGCTCCCCGCTCGCGGCCGCCGAGGAGCGCGCCACCTCGCCGGCCGTGCTCGCCGCACCCGTCCACGTCCGGATGCGGTCGTCGAACGTCCGGCGGCCGAACCGCTGCGCGTGCTCACGGCACGCCGCGCGGTCCAGGTCGGCGGCCGCCGTGACCGCCGCCGCCAGCGACGCGGCCGACGCGAACGACTCCAGCAGCACCCCCGTCGTGCCGTCGAGCACGGTCTCGCTCGTCCCGCCCTCGCGCAGGCCCACGACCGGGGTCCCCGCCGCCATGGCCTCGACCGGCATGATCCCGAAGTCCTCGACCGCCGGGAAGACGAAGACGGCGGCCTCCTGGTAGAGCGCGTAGAGCATCGCGTCGCTCGGCGCGTCCACGACGGTCACGGGCACGCTCGCCTCCGCCGCGCGTGCGGCGAGCTCCGCCCGACCGGGTCCCTTGCCGGCGAGCACGACCGGCAGGCCCGCGGCCTCGCCCGCGGCGACCACGAGGTCGAGACGCTTGTAGGGGACGAACCGCGAGGCGCCGAGCACGAACGGGCGCGGCAGGGCGTCGAGGCGCGCACGCTCGGCCGGGCTCAGGCGGTCGCGCCAGGCGCCCGCGGCCTGGATCCGCTCGACCTCGACGGGCGGGTGGATGACGTCGGCGTCCCGCCCCCACGCGCGCCGGACCCGCTCGCGCACGAACGCGCTGTTGGCGGCGACGGCGTGGTGCTCGCGCGCGCGCCTGCGGTCCAGGGCCCGCAGCGCCGGACCCACCGTCCGCGGGAGCACCCCGGCGCCGCGCGTGTCGAGCTCGGGGTCCCAGACGTAGCGTGCCGGGCTGTGCACGTAGACGTACTTCCGGAAGTCCGCGGGCGACGCGTCGAAGCTCACGTGGTGGGCGAACAGGTGCGTGCTGACCAGCGCCCAGTCGTACCCGCCGGGCCGTCGCCCGCGCCACGTCGGGACCATCGCGGGGAGGGCGAGCGCCTTGCGGCGGCGCAGCGGCGTCCGCGCCAGCCACGTCTCGGTGAGCTCACGCCCGGGGTAGCGGTCCT
The DNA here is from genome assembly GCF_047229345.1 of Cellulomonas jepli. NCBI lineage: Bacteria > Bacillati > Actinomycetota > Actinomycetes > Micrococcales > Cellulomonadaceae > Cellulomonas > Cellulomonas jepli. Next base: position 25,673 of record NZ_JBFTER010000029.1, read on the forward strand.
CGACGTCGCTCCACAGGCACAGGAGGTCGGCGCCCGGGAAGGCCTCGACCATCGCGTCGAACACGTTCTCCGACCCTCCGGTGCGTGAGAGCCACTCGTGCACCAGGATGCCGCGTCCCGCCACTAGTACGCCCCGCCGCTGGCCAGCACGGCCTTCGCGGTCCGGGCCAGGATCAGGATGTCCCCGAACAGGCTCCAGTTCTCGACGTAGTACACGTCCATCCGGATGCCGTCCTCGACCGACAGGTCCGAGCGCCCCGAGACCTGCCACAGCCCGGTCAGGCCCGGCTTCACGAGGAGGCGGCGCGTCGCGCGCCGGTCGTACAGCGCGACCTCGGAGTCGATCTGCGGCCGGGGCCCGACGAGGCTCATCTCGCCACGCAGCACGTTGAAGAGCTGGGGGAGCTCGTCGAGCGAGTACTTGCGCAGCACGCGCCCGACCGGCGTGACGCGGGGGTCCTTCTTGGGCTTGTAGAACAGCCCGACCGAGTCGACGCCCTCGAGGGCGAGCACCTCGGCGAGGCGCTCCTGCGCGCCCATCTCCATCGAGCGGAACTTGATCATGCGGAACCTGCGCCCGTCCCTGCCGACGCGCTCCTGCGTGAAGAACACCGGCCCCCGGCTCGTGACCTTCACCAGCACGGCGAGCACCGCGAGCAGGGGCGCCAGCAGGACGGTCAGCCCGAACGCGCCGAACCAGTCGAACGCCGACTTCACGGCGTACTTCGGCCCGCTGAACCGCGGCTCGTCGACGTACATCAGCGGCAGGCCGCTCACGGGCTGCATGATCACGCGCGGCCCCGCGACGTCCGTCAGCGAGAGGGTCAGCGCGAGGTCGATGCCCTTGCCCTCGAGGTCCCAACCGAGCTGGCGCACCGTCTCGGACGTGATGGCGTCCGCGCCGGACACCGCGACGGCGTCGGCGCCGACCCGCTCCGCGATCTCCGCAGCGTCCTCCATCGAGCCCAGCACCGGGACGCCGAGCACGGTCTCGCTGTAGCCGACCTCCCCGCTCGCGACGCAGACCCCGACGACGCCGTACCCGGCGCGCGGGCTGCGGTGCAGCGTCTCGATGAGGTGGGCGACGGTCGGGCGGTGCCCGATGATCAGGACGCCCGCCTGGAACTCCCCGGCGTCCCGGCGACGGTGCAGCCACTGCCGCCACGCGTACCGGCTCACGAGCAGCAGGACGAGGCCGAGCGGCGCCGCGATCGCGAGGTACCCTCGCCCGATCTCCATCCGCAGCAGGTACGCGACGACCGCGACCGCGGCGAACAGGCGCCACGTCACGCCGAAGACGCGCGAGTACTCGTCGGGACCCGTGCCGACGACCCGGCGGTCCCGCGTCCGGCCCGTGACGAGCACGCCCAGCCACGCCGCGAGCAGGACGAGGGACACGGTCAGGTAGCTCGGCGAGAACTCGCCGGACACGGTCGTGACCCCGGTGGCCGAGAAGCGCACGACGTAGGCGACCGTCACGCCGGTCAGCACCGCGAGGGCGTCGGTCGCCAGGAGGCGGCGCGCGTAGCTGCGGGACCAGCCCGGCGCCGGGAGCGCCACGCGCAGGTCACGGCGCTCCGCCTCGGGCACGCCTCGCTGCGCTGGGAGCCGGAATTCACCGACCCGCGGCGTGCGTACCGTCATAGACAAGCCCCCCCGACCGCGTCCTCGTCGCCGCATCGAGAATACGTGCGCGCGGCCGTCTGTCCAGGGTAACCAGGAGCGGGCGAGACAATTCCGGTCAATTCGGGCGGCGAACGGGTGAATGTTCTCGCCGGGCGCGCGCGAGGCCCCCGGGATGCCCTAAGGAGCGCCGTGCGTGCGAGAATTCACCGGTTGCGGTGCAGGGCCGCGGCGCGGGGAGCGGGAGTGATTCGGTGGAGCTGCAGGACTATCTGACCATTCTGCGCAAGCGGTGGGTCTCCATCGTCGTGATCACGGCGCTGGCGGTCGCGGGCGCCGTCGCGGCCTCGCTCCTGATGACCCCCATGTACCGGGCGACGACCCAGGTCTTCGTGTCCGTGCAGGGCAGCTCGTCGACGACGGAGCTGCTGCAGGGGTCGAGCTTCACGCGCCAGCAGGTCACGTCGTACACCCAGCTCGCGACGAGCCCTCTCGTGCTCGGGCCGGTCATCGACGAGATGGGCCTGGACACGCGTGCCGACGAGCTCGGTCAGCGCGTCACCGCGGAGTCGCCGCTCAACACCTCGCTGATCAACCTGTCCGCCAGCGACGAGAACCCGGCCATCGCCGCCGCCCTCGCGGACGCGATCGCCGACGAGTTCCGCGAGGTCATCTCCGACATCGAGACCCCTGCCTCCGGCGGTCCGTCCGCCGTCAAGATCTCCGTCGTCCGCGACGCCGCCGCCCCCACGTCCCCGACGTCGCCCAACACCAGGCTGAACCTCGCGCTCGGCCTGCTCGTCGGCCTCGCGCTCGGCGTCGGCTTCGCCATCCTGCGCGAGGTCCTCGACACCCGCGTGCGCGGCGAGGCGGACGTCGCCAAGGTGACCTCGACGTCGGTCATCGGCACGATCGGGTACGACGAGGACGCCCCGCAGCACCCGCTCATCGTGCAGAGCAGCCCGCACAGCCACCGCGCCGAGGCGTTCCGCCGGCTGCGCACCAACCTGCAGTTCCTCGACATCGCGGACCGCCCGCAGTCGATCGTCGTCACGTCGTCGCTGCCCGGCGAGGGCAAGTCGACGACGACGATCAACACCGCGATCAGCCTCGCCGACGCGGGCTCGCGGGTCGCGCTCATCGACGCGGACCTGCGCCGCCCGTCGGTCGCCCGCTACATGGGCCTCGAGGGCGGCGTCGGCCTGACCACGGTGCTCATCGGCAAGGCCGCCGTGGAGGACGTCATCCAGCCGTGGGGCAACGGCTACCTGCACGTCCTGCCGTCGGGCCAGATCCCGCCGAACCCCAGCGAGCTCCTGGGCTCGCAGGCGATGGCGAACCTGCTCGACAAGCTGACCCGCACGTACGACATCGTGCTCGTCGACACCGCTCCCCTGCTCCCCGTGACCGACGCGGCGATCCTGTCGAAGCTCACGGGCGGCGCGGTCCTGGTCGTGGGCGCGAACAAGCTGCACCGCAACCAGCTCGCGGAGTCGATCGGCGCGCTCGAGACGGTCGGCGCCCGGATCCTCGGCGTCGTGGTGAACCAGCAGGTCCGCAAGCAGGGCGACGCCTACACGTACTACGACTACGCGTCCCACACGTCGACGGGCGAGCCCGTGACGCCGCCGTCGGGCCGCCGCGGCAGCCGCGCGCTGCGCCGCTCGGCGAAGGACGCCCGCCCGACGCGCCCGGCGGCGGCCGCCGCGCCGCGCCAGCCCATCAGCGCGTCGCAGCAGCGCGGCGAGGGCATCGCGGGCCTGTGGCCGGGCGAGCCGCTCAGCGGGTCGCAGCCCGGCGGGGGCGACCAGCGCACGTCGCACTGACGACGCACGCACCACGCACCACGACAGGGCCCTCGCCGACGGCGGGGGCCCTGTCGCTCAGCGAGCGACTCCCGCCGACGACCGAGTCTCGCGACGGGACCGACGAGCAGTTGTGCGACGCCTGACGCCCCGGGCCGCCACGGGGGTCCCGGGCGGTGGCACCAGGGCTCCCGCGCCTGGGTGAGGCCGCCCAGCCCGCGACCGGCCCCCGCGAGCGCCCGCGCCCCGGCGACGCACGCCCGAGCGCTCAGGAGGCGCCGAGCGACCGCCTGCCGGGACACGTCCGGCGCGGCGGTGTGCCACAGCCGAGCACGAGGAAGGGCCCCCGCCAGCGGCGGGGGCCCTTCTCGGCACTACGTGGGGGGAGCTACCGCACCACTCAGGCGGCGGTGACCCCGCGGCGACGCTTGGCGACGACGACCGCACCCGCACCGGCGAGCACGAGCGCGCCGGCACCGAGGCCCAGCGGCAGGGCGTCCGACCCGGTCGTCGGGAGCGCACGCGTGGTGCCGGCCGCACCGGCCGCACCCGCGACCGTGAGCGACTGCGTGCTGAGGACGGCGCCCGAGGCGGCGTCGGCCGCGACGAGCGTGTACGTGCCGGCCTGCGTCACCGTGACGGTGAAGACGGCCGTGCCCGTGGCGCTCGTGGTCTTGGTGAGCGTCTTGGTGCCCGCGATGGTGATCGCGGAGTCGGGCAGCGACGCCGGGTTCGACGTGACCGTGAGGGTGACGGGCGTGTTGCCCGGGCCCTGCACGGTGACGCTGAAGCTCTCGCCGGTGGCCGGCGTCGAGTCGGACACGGTGCCCTTGTTGGTGTAGTCCTGCGCGCCGTAGCCGAACGCGGCGGACGGAGCGAGGATGAGAGCGGCGGCTGCCGCGACGATCAGGACCTTACGGCGAATCATGTGTGAGTCCCCCCCACGGGTAGGCAAAAAAGGCTGTCGCACAACAGTGCTGACGACACGGTACATGTCCACGTCAGCATGCGGAAGGAATGATTACCGGGCCGTTCTGGCGGGCGGTCGGAGTGTGCCGTAATGTCGCATTTCCCGATTGCCCCGGAGCGGTTCGCACGTCCAGCTCGACGGTGACGGTCTGCCCGGGTTCGAGGGTGAATGTCCGGCTTTCCACGCCGAGCCCGTCGTGCACCTGGGCGAACGCGCCCGCCTCGGTCGAATTCACCCGGCTCGACTCGATGCGGCCGCCCGCGGGGGCGTAGAGCAGCACGTTGGTCCGCACGTGCCCGGGCGGCACCACCGCGCCGCCGCCCGTGACGTAGCCGGGCAGGTCGGCCGCGTCCGCGGGTGCCGTGGAGGTGAGCCGCACGGTGACCTGCAGCGTCTGCGACCCGTCGGCCGCGCACGCCGTGGCGGTGCCGGTGACGTCGAGGTCGAGGTAGTAGCCCATCTTCGCCTCGGTCCCGTCGTTGAGGTGCACCCCCACGACTCCGGACCCGCCGGCGCTGCCGCGCAGCTCGCCCGAGAGCACCGTCCCCGCGACCCGGGCCTGCTCCTCGGGACGCGCGGACCAGAACATCAGGCGGCCCTCGCGTGCGCCCTGCGCGAGCGCGTCGATCACGGCGGGCGCCTCCCCCTGCCCGGAGACGACGGCACCGAACACGGCGCCGGCGGTCGCCGCGAAGAGCTCGTCCTGCCGCTCGGGGTCCTCGATCTCGAGGTAGACCGTGCTCAGGAGGGTCTCGACCGCGTCGTCCGCGGTGAGTGTGAGGCCGGGCCCCACCTCGACGGGCCCGGTCGCGCCGAGCACGTGCGCGAGGGCGCCCGGGTCGATCGACAGCACGCCGTCCACGGTGCCGCCGACCTCGCGCAGCCAGATCTCCCGCGCGAGTGCGGCCGATCGGGGGAAGTCGGGGGTGAAGGTGACGTCACGCATGTCGGTGGCGAGCAGGGGGCCGAACAGTGCTTCCTCCGCGGGCGTCAGCGGCAGCACGGGCTCCGTGAGGCCGGCGAGCGAACCGCCGCTGCGCTGCTCGACGAGGCTCACCGCGCCTCCCTCGGCGCGCAGGTGCACGACCGTCCCGGGGATCCCGCCGGTCGCGCGCGGCTCGGCGTTGTTCTGCACGAGCAGCAGGTAGTCGCGGGGCCCGTCGGCGCCGAGCAGCGGCGGCAGCAGCTGCACGGCACGGGCCGCGGTCGCGGTCGTCAGCGCGACGTCCGTGACCTGCGCACGCAGCTGGACCACCGCGTCGCCGACGACGCCCACGAGCTCGGCGGTGTCGACGCCGTCCAGCGCGGCCTTCGCGTCCTGCACCGCGGCGTCCGCGGCGACGACCTGCGGGGCGACGGCGGCGATCGGCGCGACGTCGAGCCGGCCGTCGACGGGGGCGAGCGAGGCGGGGTCGACGACGGTCGTGGCCTGCATCAACGCCGGCAGCGCGTCCGCGGCGAGCCCGTCGACGACGGCGCTGAGCGTGCGGACGGCCTCGACGTCGGCACCGACCCGGGGCAGCGCGGCGGCGACGCGCCACAGCGGCCCGTGCGTGCGCTCGTACGCGGTGCGCGCCCGCTCCTGGAGCTGGGGCAGGACCGCGCCGGCACCGGCCACGTCCCCCGCGACGACGCGGTCCTGGAGCGTGCGGACGTCGGTGCGGGCGAGCTCGAGGGCGTCGCGGGCGCGGACCGCGTCGAACGCGAGGGACGCCGCCGCGGCCACGACGCCGAGCACGAGCACCGCGAGCACGAGCGCGACGACGGGGCCGCGTCGTCGGCGCTGCCGGCGACCGTGCCGGGCGGGGGCGCGCCGGCTCGCAGCGGTCGCGTCCGGGGTCGCCCAGGGCGCACCCTCCGCCGGCTCCGTCACGTCGCCCCTCCCCGTCGCACGCAGGGGCGTCCGCTCGCGCGACGACCCCCGTGGCCGCTCCCCACGGCCGCCGCGATGCTACCCGGGGCTCCTGGGACGACCGCGCAGGACGGGCGGCAGGACGGGCGGCGGGACGGACGGGCCACGGGGCGCGGGCATGATGGACGCGTGACGACCCCTGACGCGCCCCGGCCGTTCCACGTCCTCGCCGTGTGCACGGGCAACATCTGCCGCTCCCCCGCGGTCGAGCGGCTGCTCGCGACGGGGCTCGGTGCGCCGTGGCCGGTCGGCGGCACGCTGCACGGCCCGGCGGTCGGCCCGGACGGCGCCCTGGTCTCGTCCGCCGGCACGGGCGCGGTCGTCGGGGCACCGGTGAGCCCGCTCATGGTGGACCTGATGCACGGCGCCGGCGTCGACGCCGGGGGCTTCGCGGCGCGTCAGCTGACGCCGGACATCGTGCGCTCGGCCGACCTCGTGCTCGCGCTCACGCGCCGGCACCGCTCGGCCGTCGTGGAGCTGTTCCCGGGTGCGGTGCGCCGCACGTTCACGCTGCGCGAGCTCGCGCGGCTCGCGGCCCACGTCGACCGCGCGCAGCTCCCGGCCGGCGCCGGGGTCGGGGACCGGCTGCGGGCGCTCGTGCCGCTCGCTGCCGCTCAGCGCGGGCGGGTCACGGCCGACCCGGGCGCCGACGACGTGGTCGACCCCTACGGCCGCAGCGCCGACGTGTTCCGGCGGTCCTGGGACGAGCTCGCCCCGGCGGTCACGACCCTCGTGCAGGTCGTCCGCGGCTGACGCGCCGGGGTCACCCCACCCGGACGAGGGCGGTCAGCCCAGGAAGACCTGGGCGCACAGCACCCCGCGCGCGCTCGAGACGCAGCCGATGCCGACCGAGGAGTACGCGCGCAGGATGTTGGCGCGGTGGCCCTCCGAGCCCATCCACCCCGCCATCATCTCGGCGGGCGTCCGGTAGCCGAGGGCGAGGTTCTCCCCCGCCGAGCCGGGGCCGCACGCGGCCAGGATCGGCTCGAGGGGGTCGTGCTCGAAGCGGTTCTCGGCGACGAGCACCTCGGCGCGCGCGACGGCCTGCTGCGTCGCGCAGTCGGACACCGTGAGCGCACCGAGGCCGGCCGCGGCGCGCTGCTCGTTGGTCAGCGTCACGAGCGACGCGGCGAACTCCTGGTCCGCGGTCAGCGCGGGCGCCTCGGGGGCGGCGGGCGCCGGGGCGTCCTCGGGCGGCGCGACGGGCGGGGCCGGCTCCGCGGTCGGGGTCGTCGTGGGCGTCGCGGTCGGCGTCGTCGTCGGCTGCGCCTCGGGGGCCGGCGTCGTCGCGGACGGCTCGGGCGTCACGGTCGGGGTGCCGGTCGCGGTCGCGAGGGGCGACGGCTGCGGGCGCCGTCCGCCGCCGCGGGACACGTCGTCACCGCGCTCGACGAGCTGCGAGACGGCGGCCGGCAGCGCCGCGAGGGTCTGCTGCGGGCTCTCGGTGCGCAGCGACGGGACCGTCGCCCACGCGGAGAGCGCACCCGTGCACAGCGCGACGGAGGTCACGACGATGGCGCGCGCACGCACGCGCCGACGACGCGACCGCGCCGCCCGGAACTCACGCAGCTCACGCCGCCGAGGGGACGCGGGGGCGTGGCTCGGCTGCTCCATCCGGGTCACGTTATCCGATCGTGACCTGACCCGGGACAGAACGGGCATGTGAATGCCCTCACCACGCGGCACCGCACCCGGCGCCCACCCCGGCGGTGGGTCCGGCGTCCGTCAGATCACGAGCAGCGAGAACCGGCCCGGGCCGTACCCGGCGATGTCGACGTCGAGGTCCGTGCGCCGCACGTACGCGAGCACCCACTGCGCCACGTCCGCGGGGACCGGCTCGCCCGGCGCGTACACGACGTCGAGCTTGACGTGCGGTGCACCCTCGGCGTTGAACAGCGACGCCGTGATGTTGAGCACCTCCGACGCGTTCTCGAGCAGGTTCTCGGGCAGCGCACCGGCGTTGATCGCCTCCTCGGCGCCGCGCGACGGCACGAGCCCGATCGCCGCACCGACGCGCGCCGCGAGGTCCAGGTCGAGGATCACGAGCGCCGTGAGCCGGAGCATGTTGTCGACGTAGACGCCGACCGCCGCCCCGAACTCCTCGTTCGGGTCGACCATGCCGCCGCCGGTCGCGACCTGGACGTCGCGACCGAGCAGCCCCTCGAACAGCTCGCGGACGTCCTTCGCCGCGGGCAGCGGGGTCTCGGCGCTCACGCGAGCACCGGCTCGATCGCGTCGCGGAACGTGTCCGCGGTGAACGGCTTCGCGATGAGGAACAGCGCCCCCGCCTCGTCGGCCGTCTGCCGCATCTCCGGCGAGCCCTCGGACGTCACGAACGCGAAGGGCGTCTCGAAGCCCTCGCGCCGCAGCGCCCGCAGCAGCTCGATGCCGGTCATCTCCGGCATGTTCCAGTCGGACAGCACCAGGTCGGGCTCGTCGGCGCGCACCATCTCGAGCGCGGCGGCGCCGTCCGGCGCCTCCCGGACGTCCCAGTCGTACCCTGCCTGGCGCAACGTGCGCACGACGATCTGCCGCATCACGCGGCTGTCGTCGGCCACCAGCACTCGCAGCACCTTCACCACCCACTTCGTCGAGTCGTCATCCTGAGGGCCCCCACGACCCTCAGATCTGCCAGACGGACACGTCCAGGGGACGTCCCCGCCAGGCCAGGACCACGCCGTCGATCCGGGTCGCCCCGTGCGTGTCCGGCGCGCTGCGCCCGACCCGCGGCATGGTCAGCTTCTCCTGGACCGGCAGCAGCGCCTTGAGGTTGCCGCCGACCACGTTCACCACCTCGCCGAACGCGTCGACGAGGTCGTCCTCCGAGACCGCCTCGTCCGCCGGCATCCCGAGGAGGGCGCGCGCCAGGTCGTCCGCGGTCGACACGTCGGTCGACAGCAGCGTCCGGCCCGCGAACGCGCCGTGGATCTCGACCCACGCGTGCAGCGGGTCCGCGAGCACCGGGACGTCACCGGCCCACGGCACCAGGTGCCCGGGCTCGCCGTCGACCATCGCCGCGAAGACCTCCTCGGCGATCGCGGTGATCTGGACCGTGTCGAACGGGGCGAGCGGGCTCATACGGTCTCCTCGAGAGGCAGCAGCCCGAGCAGCTCGAGCTTGTCCCGGAGCGCGTCCGGGGTGAACGGCTTGATCATGTACTCGTGCGCGCCCGCGGCCAGGGCTCGCACGATCTGCCCGTGCTCGCTCTCCGTCGTGACCATCATGAGCGTCACGGAGCGCCAGTGCGGGTTCGCCCGGACGTTCGTCACGAACGTGAGCCCGTCCATCACGGGCATGTTCCAGTCGATGCAGGCGAGGTCGTAGCGGCCGCCGGCCTCGAGCACGTCGAGCGCCTCCTGGCCGTCCCCCGCCTCGACCGTCTCGTAGCCGAGCCGGCCCAGGGCCCCCGCGACGATGCGGCGCATCGTGCGGGAGTCGTCGATCACGAGCGCTCTCATGCTGCCCTCCGGGCGTTGTGCCGGTACACGGAGCTGCGGCCCACGGGGACCCGCTCCCAGTCGTCGTCGATGCCGAGCGTGGTCTCCGCCGCGCCGAGGAGCAGGTAGCCCCCCGGACGCACCACGGAGCGGGCCCGGCGCAGGACCTCGCGCTTGGTCGCGAGGTCGAAGTAGATGAGGACGTTGCGCAGGAACACGACGTCGAACTGCCCCGCGGGCGGTGCGTGCAGCAGGTTGTGCCGCTGGAACGTCACCATCGAGCGGAGCCGCTGGCTGATCTCCCAGTCGGTGCCCGTGCGCGTGAAGTGCTTGACGAGCATCGACGCGGGCAGGCCGCGGTTGACCTCGAGCTGCGTGTAGCGCCCCGCACGCCCGCGTGCGAGCACCTGCTCCGAGATGTCGGTCGCGGTGATCTGCAGGCGCACGCCCGGCATCGCCTCGTCGAGCGCCATGGCGACGCTGTACGCCTCCTGGCCCGTCGAGCACGCCGCGGACCACACGCGCAGCGACGTGCCGGCACCGCGGGCCGCGAGCAGCTCGGGCACGACGTGCTGGGTCAGCGCGGTGAACGGCGTCGCGTCGCGGAACCACGACGTCTCGTTGGTCGTGAGCGCCTCGACGACGAGCTCGAGCTCGGCCGGGTCGGGGCGGGCGCGCAGGGCGCGCACGTACGCGTCGACGTCGGCGAGCCCGCGCTCGCGCACGATCGGCAGGAGCCGGCTCTCGACGAGGTACTCCTTGCCGAGGTCGAGCTGGATCGCGCTGCGCTGACGGACGACGTCGGCGACGAAGGTGAAGCTCTCCGGCGTGAGGGTCATGCGGCACCTCCTGCGGCTCGGGCGGCGGTGGCGCCGGTGGCGTTCTGGAGGGCGCCCACGAGGGTGTGGGCGACCTGGTCGAGCGGCAGGACGCGGTGCGCGAGGCCCGCGGTCGCGACGGCGCCGGGCATGCCCCACACGACGCTGGAGCGCTCGTCCTGCGCGTAGACCGTGCCGCCCGCGGCGACGACGTCCTCGCAGCCGGCGCGCCCGTCGGAGCCCATGCCGGTGAGGACGACGGCGAGCAGGTCGCCGCCGAACACCCCCACCGCGGAGCGGAACAGGACGTCGACCGCGGGACGGCAGAAGTTGACCGGGGGTCCCTGCGTGAGCACGGTGCGCGCCCCGCTCGCGGAGCGCTGGAGCTCGAGGTGGTGGTCGCCCGGTGCGATGTACACGTGGCCGGGCCGCAGCTCCTCGCCGCCGGCCGCCTCGACGACGGTGCCGCCCGTCGCGCGGTCGAGCCGCGCGGCGAGCTGCCGCGTGAAGACGGGCGGCATGTGCTGCACCACGAGGACGGGGACGGGCAGCGGCGTCGACAGCGCCGAGAAGACCCGCGAGAGGGCCTCCGGCCCACCGGTCGAGGAGCCGACGACGACCGCCCGGACGGGGCGCGGGCGCGGTGCGGGCCGCAGCGTGACCGTCCGCGCACCGAGCGGGCGCAGGGCCGGTGCCCCGGTCGCGGCTGCTGCGCCGGCTGCCGGGGTCCCGAGCGCGCCGACGTGGCCGCGGTTCGGCACGAGGGCCTTGATGCGCGGGATGAGCTCCCGGGCGACCGTCGCGAGCGACTCGCTCACGCTGCCGACGTTCGCGGGCTTCGTGACGTAGTCGGTGGCGCCCGCGGCGAGCGCGTCGAGCGTCGCCGACGCACCCCGCTCGGTGAGCGTCGAGAACATGATGATCGGGACGCGCGAGCCCGTCGCCCGCAGCGCGCGCACCGCGTCGATGCCGTCCATGACGGGCATCTCGATGTCCATCGTGACGAGGTCGGGAGCGAGCTGCTCGACCTTGGTGAGCGCGATCTGACCGTTCGCGGCCGTGCCGACCACGTCGATCGCCGGGTCCCCGGCGAGCGTGTCGGTGACGAGCCGGCGGACCACGACGGAGTCGTCGACCACCAGAACCCGGATGCGTGACACGTGCTCTCCCCCTCGACGCGCCACCGTGCGGTGACGCGTCGTCCTCATCGGCTGACGGCCCGTGCGGGTGAGTACCCGGACGGGTGAGAACACCCTCAGTAGCGGAAGGCCCCGACCTGCTCGCGCAGCTCGGCGGACATCCGCGCCAGGTCCACGACCTGGTCGTTGGTGCGGCTCACGACGGCGCTCGCCGACGCCGCGGACGACGCGACGCCCGTGATGTTCGCGGCGATGTCGCCGGAGCCGGTCGCGGCCTCGCCGACGCTGCGCGACATCTCGGTGGTCGTCGCGGTCTGCTCCTCGACGGCCGACGCGATCGTCATCTGGTAGTCGTTGATGCTCTCGATGATCCGGCCGATCTGGCTGATCACCGCGACCGCGGACGTCGTCTGGCTCTGGTTCGCGGAGATCCGCGAGGCGATGTCCTCGGCGGCGCGCGCGGACTCCTGGGCGAGGTCCTTGACCTCGCCGGCGACGACCGCGAAGCCCTTGCCGGCCTCCCCCGCGCGCGCGGCCTCGATGGTCGCGTTCAGCGCGAGCAGGTTCGTCTGCTCCGCGATGCTCGTGATGACCTTGACGACGTTCCCGATCTCCTGCGAGCTCTCGCCGAGCGCCCCGACCGTGGTGGCGGCCTCCTGCGCGTGCTCGACGGCCTGCGAGGCGACCTTCGCGGCCTCGTTGGCGTTCTGCGCGATCTCGCGGATCGAGGCGCCCATCTGCTCGGCGCCCGCGGCGACCGTCTGCACGTTGCGGCTGACCTGCTCGGCCGCCGCCGCGACGACCCCGGCCTGCGCGGAGGTCTCCTCCGAGCCGGACGCGAGCTCGTGCGTCGAGGCGGACATCAGCTCGGCGGACGACGCGAGCTCGCGGGAGGTCTCCGCGACGCGGCCGAGCGTGGCGCGCATCGCCTCCTGGGCCTTGCCGAGGGACCGCGCCATCGCGCCGAGCTCGTCGTGCGTGGTGACGTCGGCGCGGACCGTGAGGTCGCCCTGCTCCATGGCCTCGATCGCGCGCTGGACCTCGAGCACCGAGCCGCGCATCGAGCGGGCGAGCAGGAGACCGAGTGCGACGACCACGGCGATGCCGACGACGAGCGCCACGAGGAGGATCACGCGGGCGGTGGCGGCGGCGCGCTGCGCCTCGGCGGCGATGCCGTCGATGTACTGCGTCATGCCGGCCTCGATCGCGTCGAGCTGGTCGACGAACTCGCCCTTGATCGGCTCGGTCACGTCGGTCAGCACGCGCTCGTACTCGACCGCGTCGTCGTCGAGCGCCGCCGGGACGAGCTGGGTGTCGCGCGCGTCCTTCCACGCCTCCCAGTTCGCCGTGAAGTCGTGGATCCGCGGCTCGAGGTCACCGATCACCAGGGTCACGGCGTCGAGCGCCTCCTGGAGCTCCGCGTCGTTCTCCTCCTGCTCGACGAGCCAGAACTCCTCGGCCTCGTCGGACGTGAGGGCGCCGAGCTGGGCGACGATCATGCGCGCCTTGAGCTGGTCCTCGTGCACCGTCGCGAGCGGGTCGCCGACGGACTTCTGCACGTCGGCGAGCGCCGCGGTCTTCGCGGCGAGGCTCCCCGCCTCGTAGATCCCGAGGCCGCCGATCGCCACCGCGACCACGGACAGCACGCCGATGACGCCGAGCAGCTTGCCCCGGATCGAGCTGGTCAGCCCGCGGCGGGTGGCCGTGGTGCCGGTGTCGCCCGTGGGGGCGGAGGGACCGGTCGTCGTCATGGCGTGCGCTCCTCGCGGTGGTGGGGCGGTGCCCCGCTGTCGTCGGTCCACCGATCGGCTCGCACTCGCCCGCGATGAGGCCCGGACCGGGCGAGCGGCGGGCGATTTCAGTACGTGAAGGCAACCGTCCGCTCGCGGAGCTCGTCCGAGAGCCGGGCGAGCTCGACCACCGACGCGCTCATCTGGGCGAGCACGTGCGAGCTGGTCTCGGCCGCCGACGCGACGCCCGTGATGTTCGCGGCGATCTCGCCCGACCCTGCGGCGGCCTCCTGCACCCCGCGCGACATCTCGGTCGTCGTCGCGGTCTGCTCCTCGACCGACGACGCGATCGTCAGCTGGTAGTCGTTGATCGCCCCGATGATGTGGGTGATCTGCTCGATCGCCGCGACGGCCCCCGTGGTGTCCAGCTGGATCGCGTCGACGCGGCGCGCGATGTCCTCGGTGGCCCGGGCGGTCTCGCGCGCGAGCTCCTTGACCTCGCCCGCGACGACCGCGAAGCCCTTGCCGGCCTCCCCGGCGCGCGCGGCCTCGATGGTCGCGTTCAGCGCCAGGAGGTTGGTCTGCTCCGCGATGCTCGTGATCGTCTTGACGACGTCGCCGATCTCCGAGGACGAGACCCCGAGCCGGGCGACGGTCTGCGTGGTGTGCGCCGCGACGCCGGTCGCGTCCGAGGCGACCTTGGCGGCCTGGTTGGCGTTCTGCGCGATCTCCCGGATCGAGGCGCCCATCTGCTCCGCCCCGGCGGCGACGCCGTGCACGTTGCGGTTGACCTCCTCGGCGGCGGCCGCGACCACGCCGGCCTGCGCCGACGTCTCCTGCGAGCTCGCCGCGACCTGCGCGTTGGACGACGCGAGGTCCTGCGCCGCCGCGGCGACGGTCCGCGCGGTCTCCACGACCCCGCCGAGCGTCTCGCGCAGCGACGCCTGCGCCGTCGACAGCGACGCGGCCATGCGGCCCGTCTCGTCGCGGCCGGGCACGTCGGCCGTCACCGTCAGGTCGCCCTCGGCCATCGCGTCGAGCGAGCGGTGCACGGCCTGGATGGCCCTGCTCGTGCGGCGGGCGACGGCCACGGCGAGCGAGCCGGCACCGAGCGACCCGACGACGAACGCGATCGCGAGGATGACGATGGTCCGGTCGACCTCGGCGCGGCTCTCCGCGAGGATCGCGTCGACCTGCGAGTCGATCTGGCCCTGCGCGAGGGCGAGCGCCCGGCCGGCCCACATGGGGTCGGCGGCGACGCTGGCCCCGATCGCCTGCTCGAGCCCGTCGACGTCACCGGCCTGCGCGAGCGGGACGAGGGTCGCGTCGCGGTACGCCAGCCACGCGGCCCACCGGTCCTGGAAGTCCGCCCACTGCTGGGTCTCGGACTGCGGGAAGTCCGCGACGGCCGCGATCTGCCGCTCGACGTCCCGGTCGTTCCACGCCTGGCTCTCCGTGAGCTGCAGGCGCGTCACGTCGTCGGCGGCGCCTGCCTGCTGCCGGACGAGCAGGTGGCTGCGGGCCTGCCCCGTGCGCAGCTCGGCCATCGCGGTCTGCAGCTGGCCCGTCAGGCCGGACATCTCCTCGAGGTTCTGGCCCGCGCGCCACAGCGCGACACCGCCGGCGCCGCCGACGAGGCCGAAGACCCCGACGAGGGCGAGCATCGCGACGGTGATCTTCGTGCCCACGGAGCGGTCCCAGAACCACGACGCCCGCGGGGAGCGCGGGGCCGGGGCGGTGGGGCCGTGCGGGTCGGTCGTCGGTCGTGCCACGTCAGCTCAGCTCCTGCGCCGTGTAGTAGCCGCCGTCCACCAGGACGGCCTCGTAGTTCTCGCGCGTCACGACCTGCGGGGTCAGCAGGTAGGACGGGACGACCTTCACGCCGTTGTCGTACGACGTGAGGTCGTTGGTCTCGGGCTCGACGCCCTCAAGCAGCGCGTGCACCATCGCGACGGCGACCTCGGCGAGCTGCCGGGTGTCCTTGTAGACCGTCGCGTACTGCTCCCCCGCCACGATCGAGCGCGCGGAGTCGACCTCGGCGTCCTGGCCGGTCACGGTCGGGAACGGCTGCGCGTCGGTGCCGTAGCCGATGCCGCGCAGCGACTCGAGGATCGCGCGGCTGATGCCGTCGTACGGCGACAGCACGCCGTCGAGCGTCACGCCCGTGCCCGTGTACGCCGGGAGCAGCTCCTGCATGCGCGCGGTGGCGTTCTTCGGGTCCCACGCCGGTGTCTCGATCGCCGCGAAGTCCGTCTGCCCCGAGGGCACCACGAGCGTGCCGGCGTCGAGGTAGGGCTGCAGCACCGTCATCGCACCCTCGTAGAAGACGGTCGCGTTGTTGTCGTCCGCCGAGCCCGCGAAGAGCTCGACGACGAACGGTCCCGGCGCGCCCGTGGGCTGCCCGGCGGCGTCCAGCACCCCCATGCCCTGCAGGAGCGTCGTGGCCTGCTGGACGCCGACGCGCTGGTTGTCGAACGTCGCGTAGTAGTCGACGTCGGGCGACTCGCGGATCAGGCGGTCGTACGCGATGACCGGGATGTCGGCGGCGGCCGCGTCTGCGAGGACGTCCTTGAGGGCGACCCCGTCGATCGAGCCGACGACGAGCGCGTCGGCTCCGGCGGCGATCATCGCGGAGAGCTGCTCGACCTGCGTCGGCACGTCGTTCTCCGCGTACTGCAGGTCGACGCCGTAGCCGAGCGCCTCGAGCTGGTCCTGGACGTTCTCGCCGTCCCCGATCCAGCGGTCCGACGTCGTCGTGGGCATCGCGACGCCGACGAGCGGGGCCTCGACCGCGCCCGTCGAGCCCACCGCGCCGCAGCCCGTGAGGGCGAGCGCGAGCGTGGTCAGGCCCGCGGCGCACCAGGACGTGCGGCGGCGAGCGGCGGTACGTGCGTGTGCGTGCGTGGTCATGGGTCCTCGGTCCGGTCGGTCAGTACGTGAAGGCGGCGGTGCGGCCGCGCAGCTCCTCGGAGAGCCGCGCGAGCTCGACGACCGAGTCGCTCATCTGCGCGAGCACGCGCGAGCTGGTCTCGGCGGCCGACGCGACGCCGGTGACGTTGGCGGCGATCTCGCCCGACCCCGCGGCGGCCTCCTGGACCCCGCGGGACATCTCGGTCGTCGTGGCCGTCTGCTCCTCCACGGAGGAGGCGATCGTCAGCTGGTAGTCGTTGATGGAGGCGATGATGTGGGTGATCTCCTCGATCGCCGCGACCGCCTGGCGCGTGTCCACCTGGATGGCCTCGACGCGCTTCGTGATGTCCTCGGTCGCGAGCGCCGTCTCGCGCGCGAGCTCCTTGACCTCGCCCGCGACGACCGCGAAGCCCTTGCCGGACTCGCCGGCGCGTGCGGCCTCGATCGTCGCGTTCAGCGCGAGCAGGTTCGTCTGCGCGGCGATGCTCGTGATGACCTTGACGACGTCGCCGATCTCCGACGACGAGACCCCGAGCCGCGCGACGGTCTGCGTGGTCGTCTCCGCGACGCCCGTCGCGTCCGTCGCGACCTTGGCCGCCTGGTTCGCGTTCTGGGCGATCTCGCTGATCGACGCGCCCATCTCCTCGGCCCCCGCCGCGACGACGTGCACGTTGCGGTTGACCTCCTCGGCGGCGGCCGCGACGACGCCGGCCTGCGCGGACGTCTCCTCGGAGCTCGCGGCGACCTGGGCGTTCGCGGCGGCGAGCTCGTGGGCCGCCCCCGCGACGGTGCTCGCGATCTCGACGACACCGACGAGGGTCTCGCGGACCGCCGCCTGGGCGACGCCCAGCGCCTCCGCCATGCGCCCGAGCTCGTCGCGGCTGCGCACGGGGGCCGGGACCGTGAAGTCGCCGCCCGCCATCGCCTCGAGCGACGCCTGGACCTCCCGCGCGGCCCGCCGGATCGACATCGCGGTCTCGTACCCGAGCGCGACGACCACGACGAGCGCCGTCCCCAGCGTGAGGACGAGCGTCGCCACGGCCCGCTGGGACTGCTGCTCGGCCTCCGCGGCGACCTCCGTGAAGTACGCGGTCGTGTCCTGGTCGAGCGCCTCGAGGGTCGCCTCGAGGCGGTCGATGAGCGGCTGGCTCACGTTCTGCACGAGGCTCGAGTAGTACGGGGTGTCGTTCTTCAGCGCGGCCGGCACGAGCTGGACGTCGCGCACCTTGATCCACTGCGCGTACGCGATCTTGAAGTTCTCCCAGGTCTCGCCGCCGCCGCCCACGGCGTCGAGGTCGGCGATCGCGGCCTGCAGCACGGCGTCGTTGTCCTTCTGCCGGGCCAGCCACTCGTCCTGGAGCTGCTCCTTCTCGAACGCCGCGAGCTGCGCGACGATGAGCCGCGCGGTGGTCACGGCCTTCTGGACCTCGGCGCGGCTCGCGACGAGCGTCTCCTGGAGGTGGGCGAGCTCGGCCGTGCGGGCCGTGATGCCCTGCATCGTGACGACGGCCGCGCCGCCCGAGACCGCCGCGACGACGGCGAGCAGCAGGATCGACGTGAGGATCTTGGTCCGCACCGAACGGTCGCGCACGACCGCGAGGACGCCGTGCGCACGCCCCGGCCCCCCGTCGACCGGCGACCCGCCGGCCCCGGCAGCAGCCGGCGTGCCGGCGTCCGCGACGAGGTCGGCGCGCTCACGCCGGGCGAGCAGGTCGGCGCCGCGGCGCAGCAGCGACCGCGCGTCCCGAGTCGTCGTGCTCATGCGTCCGTGCTCCTCGTCTCAGCATCCATGCCTGACGTGCACATCGACCGGGCGCGAGCCCAGTTGAACGGTCGTCCGGGTGACTCGCTCAGGTGGCGGTCGCCGCGTCGACGTCGAGGACGAGCAGGAGGTCGCCCTCCAGCTTGTACGCGCCGAGGATCAGCTCGCGCAGCTCCGCGTCGAGCGTGTCGGGCGGCTGCTCGAACCGCTCCGGGCCGACCTCGACGACGTCGCCGATCTCGTCGACGAGCAGGCTGATCGGCTCGCCGGCCACCTGGACGACGACCATCATCGGCTCCGCGTCGTCGGCGAGCGGCTCGAGGCCGAGCCGGGGCCGCAGGTCGATCGTCAGGACCACCTGGCCGCGAAGGTTCACGAGGCCGGCGGTGCCGACGGGGGCCAGCGGGACGCGCGTGCGCACGTGCGAGCGCAGCGCCTCCTGGACCCGGGTCACGTCGACCCCGTACAGGCTCCCGCCGAGCGTGAAGGTCACGTACTGCACGGTCACACCCCTGCCGTCTCGAGCTCGGACGCGCGCCGCTGCTGCGGCACGACGACGTCGTAGAACGCCGGGTCGGCAGCCATGACCGCGGCCCGGACGTCGAGCAGCTCGGTCACGCGCTCGTGCAGGACGGTCGAGCCGGTCAGGCCCGCGTCCTCGATGTCGCTGTGCCGCGAGACGTCGTCGTCGATGATGTCGACGATCTCGTCGACCACGAGCCCGACGCTGCGGCCCGCCCGCGTGTACACGACGAGCAGCAGCTCGTCCTTGCGGACGCTGTCGAAGACGCCCAGCACCCGGTCGAGGCGGGCGAGCGGCAGGATCGTCCCGCGGTACTGGATGACCTCGCGGCCGCCGACGAGCTCGACCTGGTCGATCCGCACGTGCTCGAGGCGCGCGACCGATGCGAGCGGCATCGCCACGCGGCGTCCGCCCCCGATCCCCGCGACGAGCAGCTGCTCGACGACGCGCTCCGTGGTCTCCTGCACCGCGCCGCGGCGCTCGCGTGCGTGCTGCTCGCCCTCCGCGACGAGCGCGCGGCGCGCGATCGCCTGGACGTCGAGGATCAGCGCGACGGCACCGTCGCCGAGCACCGTGGCGCCCGCGTAGATGCCGATGGCCTTGAGCCGCGCGGAGAGCGCCTTGACGACGATCTCCTCGGTGTTGAGGACCCGGTCGACCAGGAGCCCGAAGCGCTGGTGGTCGGCCTGGACGACCGCGATGACCGTCGAGGACCCCGGCTCCACCGGGATGCCCAGCACGTCCGCGAGGGACACGAGCGGCAGCAGCTCCCCGCGCAACCGGTACACCGCGGCGTTCTGGATGCGCTCGATCCCGGCGCCGGCACGCTGGCCGTCGAGGGCGACGAGCTCGAGCAGGCTGACCTGCGGGACGGCGAACAGGTCGCCGCCGCACACGACCGTGAGCGCGGGCATGATCGCGAGCGTCAGCGGGATCCGCAGGCGCCAGACCGTGCCCTCGCCGAGCGTCGAGTCGACGTCGACGGTGCCGCCGATGGCCTCGATCTTGGTCCGCACGACGTCCATCCCGACCCCGCGGCCGGACACGTTGGTGACGGCCTCGGCCGTCGAGAAGCCGGGCAGGAACAGCAGCTGCATGAGCTCGGGCGGGGTCATGAGCATGACCTGCTCGGGCGTCCGCAGGCCACGCTGGACGGCCTTCGCGGCGACCTTCTCGGTGTCGATCCCGCGGCCGTCGTCGGCCACCTCGACCACGACCTGACCGCCCGCGTGGTACGCGCGCAGCGTGAGCAGCCCGCGCGCGGACTTGCCCGCGGCGACGCGCTCGGTGGGCGACTCGATGCCGTGGTCGACCGCGTTGCGCACGAGGTGCGTGAGCGGGTCCTTGACGGCCTCGAGGAGCCCGCGGTCGAGCTCGGTGTCGCGGCCGACCATCTCGAGCTGGACCTCGCGGTCGCACGCGGCGGCGAGGTCGCGGACGACGCGCGGCATCTTGGACCACACGTGGTCGATGGGCTGCATGCGGGTCTTCATGACCCCCTCCTGCAGCTCGCCGGCGATGAGGTTGAGGCGCTGTGCGGAGCGGACCAGGTCGACGTCGGAGCGGTCGCCCGCGAGCCGGCTGATCTGGTTGCGCGAGAGCACGAGCTCGCCGACCTGGCGCATGAGGGCGTCGAGCAGCTCGACGTCGACGCGGATCGAGGTCTCGGAGCTCGTGGACGCCGACGCGGGGGCGGACTGCGCGGCGGGTGCGGCGGCGGGCTGCGCGGTGACGGCGGGCTGCGCGGCCGGGGCCGGGGTCGGGACGACGGCGACCGGTGCGGGCTGCTCCGGGGCCGGCGGCGTGGCGACGGCGGACGGCTCCGCGCTCGCCGCGGCGGCGCGCGCCGAGCGCGGGACGATCACGCGCGACGGGTCGGCGGCGCGTGCGGCCGGCTTCGCGGCGGGGGTCTCGGCGGGTCCGTCGCTCGGGACGTCGGTGGTCGTGGAGGCGACGGCGACGTCGGTGGCGGACGGTGCGGCGGCCGCGGCAGGCGTCGCGGACCCGGTGCCGGCGTCCGACGCCGCAGCCGCAGGGTCCTGCGCTGCGGACGCGTCGCGCCCGGCCTGCAGCCGGCCGACCGCGTCGAGCACGCCGTCGATGTCGACCGCGCCCTCGGTGCCGTCGGCGGCGATCGCGGTGAGGATCTCGCGCACGACGTCGACGAGACGCAGCAGGACGTCGGTCGTCCCCTGGTCCATCGAGCGCTTGCCGTCGCGGAGCTCCACGAGGAGGTTCTCCCCCGCGTGGGTCACGCGCTCGAGCCGGCCGTAGGCGAGGAAGCCGGCGGTGCCCTTGATGGTGTGGATCGTGCGGAACACGCTGCCGAGGAGCTCCCGCGACCCCGGGGTCTCCTCGAGGGCCACCAGGTCCTGGTCCAGCTGGTCGAGGTTCTCGTGACTCTCGACCAGGAACTCACGGACGATGTCGTCCATGTCCTCCACTGTGCCCTCCCACCCGTGACCGGCGGCCGTCCCGCCTGACGCACCGCCCATCGGTCAGCCGTGCCCGGACGTGAGCAACCGGGACGGGTGAGGGCGGACGGGTGGGTCGGGACCCCGGGGCGGAGCACCGGGCCGGGGTGCGGGCGGACCGCCCGCCCGACCGGCGGGCCGCGGCTTCGCCCGTGCTCGACGCGTGTGCCCGTAAGAAACGTTTCAGGCCCACCCCGATCCCTTCGGTTCGCCGACCGATCGTGCGACCGTGAGCGCCAACACGGGTGAGGACCGCCCCCTCGAAATCGATATCCATCGGTGCAGAGGCGTCCGGCCCGGCCGTACCCGCCCGTCGACGACGACGGGCACCCTGAGAGAGAGGTACGCATGAGGACGACTCCACGACGCGCCGGGCTCGCCCGGCGCGGACTCATCGCGGCGGGCCTGACGCTCGCCACCGCGCTCGCCGGCCTGGTGGTGACGGCACCCGCGCAGTCGGCGGCGAGCACCCTGGCTGCGGCGGCCCAGCAGAGCGGCCGGTACTTCGGGACGGCGATCGCGGCGAACCGGTTGAGCGACTCGACGTACGCGACGATCGCGAACCGTGAGTTCGACATGATCACGGCCGAGAACGAGATGAAGATGGACGCGACGGAGCCGTCGCAGAACCA
>NZ_JBFTER010000030.1:0-39856 GCF_047229345.1 Cellulomonas jepli
GGACGGGCGCCGACGCACGCACGCGGTCGGCGCCGGCCGCGGGCAGCGCCCGGCGGGGCCGGGTGGTCTCGACGTCCTCGTCGGGCGGCTCGGAGGCGTCGGGGCGACCCGCCGCGTCCGGCTCCGGCGACGGGGCACGCGGCGGCAGCGCGCCGCGCGGCCGGGTCGTCTCAACGTCCTCGTCGTCGGCGGACGGCTCGCTCACGCCGGCGACGTGCTCGCGCGGGCCGGCCACCGGCGCGTCGGCGTCGCCCGCGCGGTGCGGCTCGTCGGCGGGCGGGCCGGCGGCGAGCCGCACGTCGGACGGGTCCTGCGTGACCGCCTCGTCGGGCTCGCGCTGGGCCGTGGCGAGCCCGGACAGCACCGAGTCGCGGCGCTGCACCCCGATCGCACGCGCGACGCCGAGCGCGACCCACGGAAGCATCGCGTGCGCGAGCACCGCGCCGAGCCGCCCGTCACCGACCGCGAGGAGCAGCGCGGGCGCGCCCGCCCACACGGCGGCGGCCCAGAGCCGGGTCCCCACCGAGCGCGTCGCCGCACCGGCCGCGAACCACGCGCCGACCCCCGCGAGCACGAGCGCGCCCAGCAGCACGACCGCGACCGCTCGGGCGAGGTCACCGCCGAGCAGCGCCGTGAGCGGCACGAGGACGACGAGCAGGGGGTCGGCGGGCCCGGCGTCGCCCAGGCCCCCCGTGACCCAGCGCGCGAGCGCGGCGTGCGTGAGCTCCCCGAGGTCCGAGGAGGCCCGGACGAGGGCGGGGCCGACGAGCGACGAGCCGCTCGCCGCCTGGCCGACGAGCGAGCCGAGCCCGAGCGTCGTGGCGGCCGCGAGGAGCACCAGGAGCGCACCGAGCCCGACGCGGCGGCGGGTCGCGAGCGCGGCCAGCTCACGCAGCTCGAGCTCGCTCGGCGCACGCCAGGTGCGCCGGACCTCCGCTCCCGCGAGCCGACGGTCGCGCCACTCGTCCCACACGTCGCGCCACGTCGCCTGCAGCGGGCGCAGCGCCCGGCGGGGCAGGCGACGGGTCGCACGGCCGCGCCGGCGGGCCCGCACGACCGCCGCGGGGTGCAGCAGCGCCCCGACGGGCGCCGTGAGCTCGGTCCCCGCGAGCAGCGGTTCTTTGGTCGCGACCCGCACGAGAGCGCGCACGAGGCCCACGACGAGCGCGAGGACCGCGACGACGGGCACGAGCGGCAGCGGCGCCGTGACGAGCCGCTGGTGCAGGAGCGCGCGCCGCCGGGCGGCGAACGACCGGCGGGGGTCGGCGTCGTCCGCGAGGCCGTCGCCGTCCGCGTCGACGTCCTCGTCGGCACCCGGCCGCTCGCGCCCGCGCAGCCCCGCGTAGCCGGCCTGGGCGTGGCGCACGACGGCGGCGGGGACGACGACGACGCGGTGCCCGGCGAGGCGCGCCCGCCGCGACAGGTCGAGGCCGTCGCCGAACGGGCCGAGCGCGGGGTCGGGGCCGTCGAGCTCCTCCCACACGTCGCGCCGCACGAGCGCTCCGGCGATGCCGACGCCCAGGACGTCCTCCCGGCCGTCGTGCTGTCCCTGGTCGACCTCGGCGTCCTCGATGCCGGTCATCCGGCGACCCGAGCGCGACGTGCGGACCCCGACCTCGAGCAGGCGCGGCGGCTCGGTCCAGGTGCGCTGCTTGACCCCGGCGACGGCGACCGAGGGCGCGTGCTCGACGGCGCGCAGCAGCTCGGAGAGCGCGGCCGGCTCAGGGGCGCTGTCGTCGTGCAGCAGCCACAGCCACGTGCGGTCCGGCTCGCGCTCGGGCCGCGCGACGAGGCTCGGCGGGGCGACGTCCGCGAGCGCGCGCCGGACGGCCTCGCCGAACGTCCGCGCGCCCGGCACGTGCAGCTCGACGATCTCGGGCGCACCCGCCCCGAGGGCCGCGAAGGCGCCGCGCGCGAGGCGCGGGACGTCCTCGTCCGCGCGCGGACCGGCGTCGACGACGAGCACGCGCGCGGGCACGACGTCCTGGGCCCCCACCGCGCGCAGCGTCGCCGGCAGGTAGCGGGTCGAGCCGAGGGTCACCACGACGGCGGTCACCGCCGGCGCGAGGCGCGTGGCGCCGGGCGAGGGCTCCGAGGGGGCGCGCAGGGGCAGGGGGAAGTCAGTCATCCTGCCGACATCATGCCCTGCGGCGGCTCGGGTCAGACGACCCGGCGCTTGAGCTTGCGCCGCTCCCGCTCCGAGAGACCGCCCCAGATGCCGAACCGCTCGTCGTTGGCGAGCGCGTACTCGAGGCACTCGGCGCGGACGTCGCAGCCGGTGCAGACCTTCTTGGCCTCGCGGGTCGACCCGCCCTTCTCGGGGAAGAAGGCCTCGGGGTCGGTCTGCGCGCACAGGGCGCGCTCCTGCCAGCCCATGAGCCCGTCGTCCTCGGGCGTGCCGAACAGGGGAAGGACGTTCGAAGGCAGCTCGGCGACCTGGGTCGTGCCGAGTGCGTCGGAGGGGAAGGATCCGTCACCGTCGAGCAGATTCCACATCATTCCTCCGTGCTCGATCGTGCTGGCCATCACGTGTGCGCGCCGCCCCGTGGGTCGGAGCGCTGATTCGCTCCAGGTGAAACTGTTCTCAGAATTACACGCGTGTCGTTTCCGTACGTCAAGCGGGCGTGTGCTAGTTGGGGTGGTTTGTCGGGTGAATTGTGCGCGACACGGCACGACACGCCGCGTCCTACGCTGACCGCATGCATCCCTCGACCGTCGCCGACCTCCTGCGAGCGCTCCAGCCCGAGCCGGGACGCCCTCGCCTGACCTGGTACGGCCCCGGCGGCGAGCGCGTCGAGCTGTCGGGAGCCGTGCTCGAGAACTGGGTGGCCAAGACGGCCAACCTGCTGGTGGAGGAGCTCGACGCCGGCCCCGGGACCCGGGTCGTGCTCGACCTGCCGGCGCACTGGCGCACCGTCGTGTGGGCCCTGGCCACCTGGCGCGTCGGGGCGGGCGTCGTCCTGCCGGCCGACGGCACGCGGCCCGCGGGCGACGTCGTCGTGACGGACCGCCCGGCGAGCCACGCGGGCGGAGCCCCGCTCGTCGCGGTGACCCTCGGGGCGCTCGCCCGGCGCTTCGACGGGGACCTGCCCCCGGGCGCGGTCGACGCCGCCTCGTCGGTGATGACGTACGGCGACACCATCGGCTGGGCCCCTGCGGTGGACGCCCGCGCCCTGGCGCTGGACGCCCCGACCGGGACGGTGCTCCACGGGCGGCTCGGCGCGTGGGCGACGTCCGCGGTGCCGACGCCACCCGGTGCGCGCACCCTCGTGCCCGCGCCCGGCGGCGCCCCGCGTGCCGCGTCCGCGGAGCACCTCCTGGCCGCGACCTGGAGCGCGCTCGCCGGCCACGGGTCCGTCGTCGCGCTCGACCGCACGACCACGGACGCGCTCGCGGACGACGACGCGCGCCGCGCCCGCCTCGTCGACAGCGAGCGGATCACCGCGCAGGCCGCGGCACCGGCCGGCTGACGAGCGGCACCGGCCGGGAGCCCCGGACGGGCTCGCCCGGGCGCCGCGGTCAGTGGGCGGGCGGACCCGTCTGCGGCTCGCGCTCCGCGCGCGGGGCGGCGGACTCGGGGGCGCCGAACCGGGCCAGGACCAGGGCGCCGACGAGCACGAGGACGAACGCGAGGACCGTCGTCGCACCCGCACCCGCTCCCGGCGCCGGGCGGTCCCCCGCGAGCACGATGCCGAGCAGCGCGCCGAGGCAGGTCTCGACCCCGACGACGACGGACGTCGCGGCCACGACGGGCGCCCGCTGGAGCGCGAGCGCACCGAGCGCGAGCCCGAGCCCCCCGCCCACCGCCAGGCACCACGCCACCGGCTCCACGAGCAGGTCGACCAGCCCCTCGGCCGGCAGCGTCCGGGCGGCCGCCGCGAGCACCGCGAACGAGGTGCCCGACAGGGCGGCCAGGGCGAGCCCCGCACCCCGCGACGCGCCCAGCCCCAGGGCGGCCACCGCGCCGACCACGACGAGGGCCAGGAGCACGACCAGGGACGTGGTGCCCGCGGCACCCGCGGCCGTCGCCGGCTCGGGCTCGACCGCCGCCGCGAGCACGACCAGGCCGCCCCCCACCGCCGCCAGCGCCGCCACCTCTGGCCACCGCAGGCGGGCCCCCAGCACGAGGGTCGCGAGCAGCGCGGCGACGACGAGGCTCGACGCCCGGCCGGCCTGGACGAGGAACAGCGGGAGGGACCGCAGCGCGAGGAACGAGAGCCCGAAGCCCGCCGCGACGAGCACCAGGGCCGACCAGTAGGTCCCGCTCCGCGCGAGGCCGCGCCACAGGGCGGTGTCGAGCCCCGGGCGCACCGGTTCGCGGCGCGCGGCGACGGCCTGCAGGATCGTCGCGGTCCCCGAGCACAGGGCCGCGGCGGCGAGCCCGAGGAGCGCCGCCGTCATGATGGGCCCGTCCTGCTCGTCGGTCGCCCGCACCGTGGGCGCGGGCGGACCGCGGATCGGCCCGCGGTCGACCAGGACACTAGCCGGTCCGGCGTCCTGCACCCCGCGCCCCCGCGCCTCGGGAGGACCACCTCCGCAGCCTCTCCACGTTTGTGGAGGTTCTGGGAACTCGCCTCGCTCGCCACAGGTAATCCCTAGGCTGCACCCTGCGCCGCAGCGAGCGGCGCGAAGCTAGGGGAATCTCTCGTGCACACGCAGGACCACCACGCCCGCCCGCGCGCCGCGGGCGGCACCCCCGCCGCCGAGCCGTACCCGTGGCGCACCGTCGCAGCCGCGTTCCTGGCCGTCGCCGTGGTCCTCACCACGGTCGTCGCCCTGTCCGAGCGCTATCGGCCGGACCACGGCTGGACGAGCGTGCTGCGCGGCCCCTCGTGGCTCGACGGCTGGTTCCAGTACGACGCGGGCTGGTACTACAGCATCGCGTCCGACGGGTACCTCTACGTCCCGGGCCGGCAGTCGTCGATCGCCTTCTTCCCGGTCTACCCGCTCGGCGTCCGCGGGCTGGCGGCGCTGGTCGGCGACGTCCAGGTCGCGGGCTCGCTCCTCGCGGTGGTCGCCGGCGGGGCTGCGGTCCTGCTCTTCGGCCGCTGGGTCTGGTACCGGCTCCCCCGGCCCGCCGCCGTCACGGCAATCGCCGTGCTCATGCTGTACCCGTACGCGTTCTTCCTCTACGGCGCGATGTACGCCGACTCGCTCTTCCTCCTCTGCGCGCTCGGTGCCTTCCTGCTCGTCGAGCGTCGCTGGTTCTGGGCCGCAGGGCTGGTGGGCGCGCTCGCGACGGCCGGTCGTCCCGTCGGCGTCGCCGTGGCCGTCGGGCTCGTGGTCCGCACGCTCGAGATCATCGCGGAGGACCGGCGCGCCGCGGCGGGCGACGGGTCCGCCCCGGTGTCGTGGCGCGAGCTGCTGAGCGCGGTCCGTGACGTCCGGGTCCGCCACGTGGGTGTCCTGCTCTCCGCGGGCGGCCTGGTGGCCTGGTGCCTCTACCTGTGGCTCGAGTTCGGGAACCCGCTCGCGTTCGTCGACGTCGAGGCCGCGCCGGGCTGGAACCAGGGCGTGGGGCCGAAGACCTGGTTCAAGCTCATCTACCTCGGGACCGTCGTCCAGGGCCCGTACGACGTGGCGGCGCTCCTCACGCTCCAGGCGCTGGCGTGCCTGTGCGCCGTGCTGCTGCTGCGGCGGGCGTGGTTGCGGTTCGGCTGGGGGTACGCGGTCTACGCTCTCGTGGTGCTGCTGATCCCGATCCTCGGCACCAAGGACTTCATGGGCACCGGTCGCTACGTCCTGGTCGCCTTCCCCGTGCTGGCGGCCGCCGGGGACCTGCTCACCCGCACCGAGCGCCGCTGGGCCCGGCCCGTGGCCCTCGGCGTGTGCGCCGCGCTGCTCCTCCTCCTCACCTCCCTCTTCGGACGATCGGTGGCTGTCTCGTGATCGACCCCCTGCCCAGACCCGAGGTCGTCAAGAAGCTCACGATCTTCTTCCCGATGTGGAACGAGGAGCTGTACATCCACCGTGCCGTGGGGGCGGCGCGCGAGATCTGCGAGCACCTCGTCGCGACGGAGCAGGTGCTCGACTACGAGCTCATCGTCGTGGACGACGCGTCCACCGACGCGACCCCGCAGCTCGCCGACGCGCTCGCCGCCGCGGACCCGCACGTCCGGGTCGTCCACCACGAGCGCAACCGCAAGCTCGGGGGCTCGATCAAGAGCGGCTTCGCGGCCGCGACCGGCGACGTCGTCCTCTACACCGACGCCGACCTCCCGTTCGAGATGGTCGAGCTCGTGCGCGCCCTGCGGGTGCTGCGCACCTACGAGGCCGACGTGGTGAGCGCCTACCGGCTCGACCGCACCGGCGAGGGACCGCGTCGTGCCGTGTACTCGTTCGTCTACAACGGGCTCGTCCGCGCCATGTTCGGCACTCGCCTGCGGGACATCAACTTCGCGTTCAAGCTCGTGCGACGGCGCGTGCTCGACGGGGTCACGCTGGTCAGCGAGGGCTCGTTCATCGACGCGGAGCTCGTGATCCGGGCCCAGCGCTCGGGCTTCCAGGTCCTGCAGATCGGGGTGGACTACTTCCCGCGCACGCGCGGGGTGTCGACGCTGTCGTCCTTCGGGGTGATCCGCACCATGCTCGGCGAGATGATGCGGCTGCGCTCCGACCTGCGCCGGATCACACCGGTGACCGCGACGCACGAGACGCCGTGACGCGTCTCCTCGTCGTCACGGCCGACGACCTGGGGCTCACCGCAGGGGTCAACCGCGCGGTCCGTCGGGCGCACCTCGAGGGCGTGGTCACCGCGACGTCGCTGCTCGCGGTGGGGCGCGCGTTCGACGACGCGGCGGCGATGCTACGGGCGACGCCGACGCTCGAGGCCGGTGCGCACCTGGCGGTCGTCGGCGAGGACCCGCCGCTGCTGACGGCGCGCGAGGTGCCGACCCTCGTCGACCGGCGCGGTGCGTTCCCGCTGAGCTACCGCACCGTCGTCGCACGCGGGCTCGCGGGGCGGATCGACCCCGACGACCTGCGCCGTGAGCTCGGGGCCCAGCTGGACCGCGTCCTGGGCGTCGGGGTCCCGGTGACCCACGTCGACACCCACCAGCACACGCACCTGTGGCCGGCGGTCGCCGCGGTCGTCACCGAGCTCGCGCTCGCGCGGGACGTCCCGGTCGTGCGCCTGCCGCGCAGCCGGGCGCACGGGGTCGTGGGCCTCGGTGTCCGCACCCTCACCGAGGTGACCGCGCGTCGGCTCCGGCGCGCCGGGCTCACCTCGACCGAGGACTACGCGGGCCTCGACGAGGCGGGCGCGCTCGACGCGGCCCGGTTCACCGCCACCGTCCGCTCGCTCGCCGCCCGCGGCCGGCCGAGCGCCGAGCTCAACGCCCACCCCGGCGAGGCGGGCGACGGCGAGCTGGGCCGGTTCGCCTGGGGGTACCGCTGGGCCGACGAGCTCGCCGCGCTCGTGGACCCCGCGACCCGGTCCGCGGTCGCTGCGGCAGGCTACGAGCTCGGCGGCTTCACCGCCCTGGCGCCCCCGGGCGCACCCGGCACGGGCACCGCGCGTGCGACGACCGACGAAGGGACCCCCTCGTGAGCGTGCTCGACCGCCGTCCCGACGCAGCCGGACGGGCCGCTCTCCGGCTGTTCCGCACGGCGCCGGCCCCGGTGCGCGCGCACGTCGCGGTGCGGTGGTGGAGCGCGCCGTTCCCGGCCGTCGCCGACGCCGTCCCGCGCGAGGGGCGCGTCCTCGAGATCGGCTGCGGGCACGGCCTCTTCAGCGCCTACGCCGCGCTGCGCGAGCCCGGGCGGCGGATCACCGGAGTCGACATCGACGTCGAGAAGATCGCGCACGCCCAGGCCGCCGCGCAGGCCGCGGGGTCCGACCGGCTCGTCTTCGAGGCGGCTCCGTCGGGTGCCGTCCCGGAGGGGCCGTGGGACGCGGTGGTGTTCGTGGACGTGCTGTACCTGCTGCCCGCGCAGGAGCAGCGCCGGCTGCTGACCGAGGCCGTCTCGCACCTGGCCCCGGGCGGCACGCTCGTCGTCAAGGAGATGGGCACCGAGCCGTCGTGGAAGGTCCGGTGGAACACCGCGCAGGAGACGCTCTCGGTCAAGGTCCTGCGCATCACCGAGGGCTCGTCGTTCGACTTCGTGGCGCCCGGGACCACGGCTCGCTGGCTCGAGGAGCTCGGGCTCGACGTCGACGCGCGCAGGCTCGACCGGGGTCGCGTCCACCCGCACCACCTGCTGGTCGCACGCCGCCGCTGACGCCCGCCGGCTGGTGGTCGCACGCCGCCGCTCGGGCCGGTGCGCTCAGGGGACGTCGGCCTGCACGAGCACACCCGCGCCCGCGACCTCGAGCGGGCCGTCGGACGCCGGCGCGAAGGCCGCCTGGCCCCGCGTGAGCCGCAGCGCGCCGTCGCCCGTCGAGGACACCGTGACCTCGCCCTCGAGGCAGAGCAGGATGCGTGGCCCCCGCCCGGGCAGCGGGTGCCTGCTCGAGTCGCTGACGGTCGTCACCGAGAGCTCGAAGTCGTCGACCGGCGCGTAGAACACCTTGGTCGCGCCGTAGAACGTCTCGGGCGCGATCCGGATCGGGGGCGCGGCCACGTAGTCGACGTTGCGCAGGAGCTCGTCGACGTCGACGTGCTTGGGCGTGAGGCCGGCCCGGAGCACGTTGTCGGAGCTCGCCATGACCTCGACGGCGAGCCCGCTCAGGTAGGCGTGCACGCCGCCCGCCGGGACGAACATCGACTCGCCCGCGTGCAGGGTCACCGGGTTGAGGAGCAGTGACGTCGCGACCCCGGGGTCGCCCGGGTGGTGCCGCGCGAGCAGCACGACGGTGCGGTCCGCCCGGGGCGACGGGGAGCCGGCGGACAGCCGGGCCGCGCACGCCCGCGCGAGGTCCTCGACCTCCTCGGGTGCCGGCCGGCTCGCGGGCTCGAGGAGCTGGGTGAACGCCGCGCGGATGCCCTCGTACGACGGCTGGGCGGTCAGCACGCCGTGCAGGTCCTTCGCGAGCGGCGCGTCGAGCCCCTCGAGCAGCTCCGCGGCGCGGCGGGGTGCGCGGAAGCCGCACAGGGCCTCGAAGCGACCGAGCGCGTACACGAGCTCGGGCTTGTGGTTCTGGTCCTTGTAGTTGCGGACGGCCGCGTCGCGCGGGATCCCGCGGGCGTCCTCCTCGGCGAACCCGGCCCGGGCGCGGTCCACCGCCGGGTGCACCTGGAGCGAGAGCGGGCTCTGCGCGGCGATCACCTTGAGCAGGTACGGCAGCCCGTCGCCGAACCGTGCCCGCACCCCCGCCCCGAGCACGTGCTCGGGGTCCTGCGCGACGAGCGCGGCGAGGTCCGGGGCGCCGGCACCGACGACACCGCTCGGCGAGCTCGGGTGCGCGCCGAACCACAGCTCCGCCACCGGCTCGGAGCCCGGGACGGCGCCCAGCAGCCGGGGGATCAGGTCCGGAGAGCCCCACGCGTAGTGGCGCTCGGACCCGGTGATCGGTAGCACGCTCGTCTCCTCCCCGCCTGTCGAGTGCCCTACCGTATCGGGCGGGGCCGCGCGGCAGGTGCAGGCACCGGATCGGGCCGGGGCTCCCCGGCGCGCACGGAGACGAGGGACGATGTCCGCCCGCACCACGGGACGCCCGCAGCCCACCCGCCCCGCGGCCCGGCGGTGAGCACCACCGCGGCTCCGGCCCCGCCCACGACCACCGCCGCTCCAGCCCCGCCCACGACCGCGGCCGGGCCGGCCGGGCCTCCGACCACGGTCCCGGCGCAGCACAGGACCAGCACGGCCCCGGTGGCGCGCGGGGTGGTCGTCGGTCTGCTCGTGTCCGCGGGCGTCGTCGCGCTGCGCCAGATCGGCCTGCTCGAGGGCGCGCTCGCCCTCGTCGTCGCGGGAGCGCTCCTCGTGCTGGTGCCGACGGCTCGGACGCTCTCGGGACGGCTGCTCCTGACGGGCGCCCTCGTCCTCGGCTCCGCACCGGCACTGTGGTGGGTCGGCCTCCCGCCCGGCGAACCGGGTCGCGTGACGGTGGTGCTCGCCCTCGTCGCCGGGGCGCTCGCCGGCTGTGTCGCCGGGGCACGGCACCCGCGGCCCCGTCTGCGGACGCTCCTGCCGGAGGTCCGTGCGATCGATCTCCTCCCCGTGCTCGCCGCTGCCGCAGCGGCGTGGGTCCAGCTGCCCCGGCTCGTCGCGGACGGCGGGACGATGCTGGCGATCCTCGTGCGCGGGTGGGACAACTCGGCGCACCAGGCGATGATCCAGGCGATCCGCCTGAACGGCGCGACGATCGACGCGCTCGGGCCCGCTCCCGGCGGTGAGGCGTGGAAGTTCGACGACTACCCCCAGGGCTTCCACGCGCTCGCCGCCGGGCTCGCCGAGCTCGTGTCGCCCGGGATGCCGGAGACGACGACGATCGCCCTCGCCCAGAACGGCCGGGCCGCGGCCGGCGTGGTCGTCGTCGCGCTCGCGGTGCTCGCGGCGGGGCTGTGCACGCTTCCCGCCCTGCGCTCCCGGCCGGCGGTCGCGGCACCCGTCGTCACCCTCGTCGTGGCCGCACACGTGCTCGGCCCGGGGTCGGCGGCACTCGCGGACGGCTTCGCGAACTTCCCCCTCGTGTGCATCCTCGCGTCGTGCGTCCCGCTCGTCGCCGTGCAGGCCGACCGCGTCGCCGACCCGCTGCGGGCGGCCGCGGTGGGCGCGCTCGTCGTCGGCGTCGCCCACAGCTGGGTGCTCCTGCTCGCGCTGGCGCTCCCCGCCGCCGCACTCGTCCTCCTCCCCTGGCGGCGCGAGCGTCTGCGAGCGAGCCGGCGGGCGTGGGTCCTCACCGGGGCGATCGTGGCCCTGGCCGGTCTGGGCTGTCTCCGTGCTGCCGTGATCCTCTCCGCACTGCGTCCCGGCGAGGTCCTGACCACCCGCGGGGGCATCAGCGCCACACCCGTGGCGCTCCTCACGGCTGCGACGCTCGCGAGCCTCGCGCTGGGGGTCGCGAGCCGCGCCGCGATCCGACGGTCCCCGGGCACGGGGCACGACGACGTGCAGGAGCGGACCTCGTGGGTGCCGCTGCTCGCCGTGCCGGGCGTGATCGTCACCGTGGGGATCGGGGTCTTCCAGCTGGTGGCCGACGGCGTGCTGTCGTACTACGAGTGGAAGTTCATGACCGGCCTCGCGCTCGTCGCCTGCACGCTCGCGGCGGTCGGGCTGGCCGCGTTCCTGGGGTCGACGCCCGGGGGCCCGCGACCGTCCCGGCCGGTCGCCGCCGTCGTCGCCGCGCTCGGGGCGCTCGCCGCCACGCAGGTCTTCGGGTTCACCGGCTTCGCGAAGGGCCCCGTCGACCTCCCCGCGACCGCGCCGGGAGCCGCCGACCGGGCCGTGCTCCAGGCGCTGACGCCGTCGGCCTCGATGCTCGACGTCCTCGCCGCCGCCGAGGCCGAGATCCCGCCGGGCAGGCACGGCGTGTACCTGACCCCGGACACCCCCGAGGTCGTCCACCCCGCGAGCGCGCAGCAGTGGTACCTCGCGCTGCGCGGGGAGTGGACGCAGGAGGCCGACCGCCGCGGGACCGTCCTGCTGCCGTCGAACTTCTCCTACCTCACGCCGGAGGACGGCGACGAGCTCGCGCGCGGCCTGCGCGTCCTGGAGCAGGACGACGACGCAGTCGTGGTCGTCTCCCCGCCCCGTCGCGCCGTGCTGCAGGACAGGCTCGCGTCCGAGCTCTCGCGGCCCGACCTGGCGGAGCGCGTCGTGAGCTGGTGAGCCCGACGGGCCACCGGGGCACGTCCCCGGCCGTGCACCTCGCAGCGTGCCGGACCCGGTGCCGGCACGCCGGGAGAGCCGTCGCGGCGGGCTCGGGCAGGGTGGCCCGTGCGGCAGACTGTGTAGCCGTGAGCACCCTCGTCCCCGCCGGCGCACCGGGCGGTCCCGCCTCGTCGCCCACCCCGTCGACCCGCGCGGCACGCCGATGGTGACGCTGGAGCAGCAGACGCCGACGGATCCCGCCCCCGCGCCCGACGAGCACGGCGAGCGGCCGCGGGGGCGGACCGGCTGGAGCCGGGACCGCACCGTGCGCGCCGTGACCGTCCTCGGGGTCCTGGTGGCGCTCGAGGTCCTGGTGTTCCACGAGTACCTCACGGGCCGGTCGATACCGCCGTGGGACTTCCTGAGCCACTACAACACCGAGGCGTACGCCTGGTGGCGCGACGGCTCGTTCTTCTCGCCGCCGGACTGGATGCCGTACCTGTGGGGCGGCTACCCCGGCGCGCTGAACCTCCAGAACAGCTCGTGGTACCTCCCCGTCGGGATCACGGCGACGCTGACGACCTTCGACCTGCACGCGTCGGCGGTCCTGTCCGCGCTGCACGTGGGCTTCGGCGCGCTCGGGATGTACGTCCTCGGGCGGCGCTGGGGGTTCGCGCACGTCGCGGCGGTGCTCGGGCTGGTCGCCTGGTTCTTCGTCTCGGGCTTCTACGCCCACGGGTCGCACCTCGACATCATGCGCGGCTACGCGTGGCTCCCCTGGGTGCTGCTCGTGCTGTCCCCGCAGTGGCCGTGGCGCCGCTGGTGGGCCCCGCCGCTGGCCGGCCTGCTCCTGTGGCAGGCGCTCCTCGCCATGTACCCGGGCGCCCTGATCGCGGCGGTCTACACGCTCGCGGTCTGGGTCCTCCTGGTGCAGCTGACGCTGCGCCCGCGCCTGCGCGACTACCTCGTCCCGCTCGCCGTCGCGGTCGGCGCCGCCGCCGCCATGACCCTGCTGCGCTTCCTCCCGTTCGCGCTCGTCCGCGGGTTCGGTGCGCCGGCTGCGGGCGACGCGTCGGTGTTCTCGTGGGGCGTCGTGGGCACCCTCTTCTACCCCTACGGCGACCCGACCCTGCCGAACGACATCACGATGCGGTCCCTGTTCATCCCCGTCACGGCCGTGGTGCTCGCCGGGCTCGTGGCCTGGCGCACCCCGGTCGCCCGCGTCGCGGCGGGCACGGCGGCCGCCGCCGTCGTCCTGGGCGTGTCCGCCCTCCCGTGGGCGCCGCTCGTCGAGCTGCTGCCCGGGATGGAGCTCAGCCGCTTCCGCCTCGACGACTTCAAGGTCGTGCTGCTCGCCGCCACCTGCGTGCTCGCCATGGCCGGGGCGCACCGCCTCGTCGCCGGGGCCTCGACGGGTGCCGGGTCGGCCCGCGCGCTCGCCCGGCGACTCGGTGCGACGCGGATCGGCTACCTCGTCCTGCTCGTCGTCGGTGCCGCGGTGCTGGGGCTGCACGGGCCGTTCACCCGGACGGACTGGCTGGCGCAGTGGTCGCTCGTCCTCGCCGGTGCCGCGCTCGTCGCCGTCGCCGTGATGACGCCGCGGGGCGGCGCGCGGGTCGCGGTCGTCGGGCTCACCGTCGTCACGCTGTGCTCCGGGCTGCTCGCCGTGGAGGCCACGCCCACCCCCTGGCGCGTGGACCGCGCCGCGCAGGAGGCGGGCTTCGGCGCGCCCGTCGACGACCTGGTGGCACGGGGTCGCGATGCGCAGGCCGACGGCGAGCGACGCCCCCCGCGCGCGCGCCCCGGCGACGCCGTCACGGAGATGTCGATGCTCGACACGGTGTGGGGCGGTGCGTACTACACGCGCGAGCCGAGCGTCCTCGGGTACGTGAACCTCAAGGGCACCCAGACGTTCGAGACCATGCGCGCCCAGTTCCTCGACCCGGCCGTCCTGCCCGTGGCGGCGGAGTTCTGGTCGGCGCCGGGGATCGCCCTCGCGACCGACCGGGACGGCGGCCTGCCCGATCCGCAGGACGTCGTGGCGTGCGCGCAGGACGGCGCCTGCGGACCCGGGGTCCGGGTGACGCCCGTGTCCTCCGCGCTCGCGACGCCGCTCGTCTACGACGTCACGGTCCCCGCGGGCGGGACGACGCTCCAGCTGAACGAGGCGTACTACCCGGGGTGGGCGGCCGAGGTGTGCGTCGCCGGCGACTGCTCGGCCGCACCCGTCCGCCGGGGCGACGCGGCCGAGCTCCTCGTCGACGTCCCGGGCGGCACGTCCACCCTGACCGTGACGTACACGCTCCCCGGGATGGGCGCGGCCTGGGTCGCGTTCGGCGCAGGGCTCCTGGTCCTCGTCCTCTGGCCGGTGGGTCTCCGCCTCGTGCGCCGCGTCCGGCGCGAGCAGCAGGCCGGCCCGCGCGGGCGCGCCCACGGCGACGACGCGGAGGTCGGCGACACGGCGGACGCCCCCCGGGACGAGCGCGGTGACCCGGACCCGCGCGGGCGCCGCTCCCCCGGACCCAGCCGCGCCGCCGGGGGTCCGGACCCGCGGACCGGCTCGACGGAGGCCGGACGGTGAGCGGGCGCACGGTCGGTCCCGACGAGGCGGCAGCGACCGGACTGCGGGCGCGGCTCAGCCGTGCGGCGCGCCACCAGGTCGGTCGCTTCGCGTCGGTCGGCGTGGTCAACACCCTGGTCGACCTCGGCCTGTTCCTGCTGCTCTCCTGGGCCGGAGCGGGGCTGCTGCTCGCGAACACGGTGTCGACGACCGCCGGCATGGCCGTGAGCTTCCTCGGCAACCGGCGCTTCGTCTTCGGCCGCACGGGCCACGTCGTCCGTGAGGTGACGCTGTTCTTCGTCGTCTGCGCGATCGGCATCTGGGTCATCCAGCCCGCGGTGATCGTCGCCGTGGTCGCCGTGGTCGACGCGGTGCTCCCCGCCTGGTCGGCGCTGGGGCTCGTGGCGGGCAAGTGCAGCGGCATCCTCGTGGCAGCGGTGTGGAACTTCTTCCTCTACAAGCACCTCGTGTTCCGTCCCGCGCGCACCTCGACGCTCCCTCCCGGACCGGCCGACGCCCCCGGCTCTGCCCGATAGACTCCGGTCCGTCCCGGCCCCGGGTCGCAGACCCCACGTGGCCGGACCCGACCACCCGAGCTCGTGCGCGAGCTCCTCCTCCTGAAGGGCACCTGGTGACGCAGCAGCTCGACCCGGCCGGGCGGAGCCGCGTCCACGACATCAGCATCGTGGTCCCGGTCTACCGTGGCGCCGAGACGCTCCCCGGCCTCGTCGAGGAGCTCGCCGACTTCCGCGAGCCCCGCACGACGCCGGACGGCCGCCGCTTCCGCGTGGTCGAGCTCGTCCTCGCGTGGGACTGCGGCCCGGACGAGAGCGACGACGTCATCCGCGCGCTCGCGGAGAAGCACCCATGGGTGCGGCCCGTGTGGCTGTCCCGCAACTTCGGCCAGCACGCGGCGACCGTCGCCGGCATGACCGCGACGGGTGGCGACTGGATCGTCACGATGGACGAGGACGGGCAGCACGACCCGGCCGACATCGGCGCGCTCCTCGACACGGCCTTCCGGCAGCGCTCGACGCTCGTCTACGCCAGCCCGACGAACAAGCCGCCGCACTCGCCCCTGCGGAACCTCGCGTCGTGGACCGTCAAGACGGTCTTCCTCCGCCTGCTCGCCGGCGGCCCGTCGGTCCCGTTCCACAGCTTCCGGCTGATCGGCGGCGAGCAGGGGCGCAGCGTCGCGGCGTACATGGGTCCCGGCGTGTACCTCGACATCGCGCTCGGCTGGGTCGTGGCGCGTGCGGCCACGTGCCCCGTCCGCATGCGCGACGAAGGTCGTGAGGCCTCGAACTACCGCACCCGTCAGCTCGTGTCGCACTTCTGGCGCCTCGTGCTGTCGTCGGGCACCCGGCCGCTGCGCCTCATCTCGGGCCTCGGCTTCCTGACGGCGTTCGGCGGCCTCGTCCTGGCCCTCTGGCTCGTCATCCAGCGGCTCACCGGCGAGACGATCGTCCAGGGCTGGACCTCGGCGGTCGTGACCCAGCTCGTGGTCGGGGGCGTCGTCATGGTGTCGCTCGGCGTCATCGCGGAGTACGTCGGCACGGCGGCCAGCATGTCGATGGGCAAGCCGCTCTACGTCGTGGTGAGCGACCCCGCGCGTGCCTTCCGGGAGCCCGCAGACGACGATGCCTGACGCGCGTCGTCCGCGGGTGTGGGTCGTCGGAGCGGGCGGCCTGCTGGGCCGTGCCGTCACCCGGCTCGCCGCCGACGCCGAGCTCTTCGCCGCCCGCACCGTCCCGTGGTCCGACGGCGAGCAGGCCGCCGCCCTGCTGAGCGCCGAGCTCGAGCGCTTCGGCGCCGGGCTCGGACCCGACGACGCGTGGTGCATCGTCTGGGCGGCGGGCGCCGGGGTCATCGCGACGTCCCCCGACAAGCTCGCCGCGGAGCTCGTCACGTTCGAGGCGTTCGTCCGCGCGCTCGCGGACCGCACGCCGCCCGGCCGCGGCTCGCTGTTCCTCTCGTCGTCCGCGAGCGTCTTCGCCGGCTCGCCGGCGCCACCGTTCGACGAGCTGACCCCGGTGCACCCCACGAGCGCGTACGCGAGCACCAAGCTCCGCCAGGAGGAGCTCGCCGCGTCGCTCCTCGCCGGGCGCGCCCGCGTGGCGGTCGGCCGCTTCTCGACCCTCTACGGGCCCGGCCAGCGCCTCGACAAGCCCCAGGGCCTGATCAGCCAGATGTGCGTGCAGGCGGCGATGAACCGCCCGATCAGCATCTACGTGCCGATGGACACGCTGCGCGACTACCTGTACGTCGACGACGCGGCGGCGCTCGTGTGGGAGTGCGTGCGCCGGCTGTGCGCGAGCGACGGCGAGGGCGAGGGCGTCCGGGTCCTCGCGTCGGAGCGTGCGACGACCATCGCGGAGCTCGTGCACGTCGTGCAGAACGTCACGCACAGCCGGGTCGGCCTGACGCAGCGGATCGGCACCGCGCCGGGGCACATCCGGGACCTCCGGCTGCGCAGCACGCGCCCGCTCGACCGGCCGTCCGGCATCGTGCCGCTGCCGGTGGGCGTCCGGCGCACCGCCGACGCCGTGCTGCGCGCGCACCGTGAGGGCACGCTCGCGGCGGCCGTCGCCGGCCCGCTCCGCTGACGTCGCGCAGCGCGTCGCCGCAGGCCGGGAGCACATCGGGTCGCCGGAGCGTCCCGGGCACGGCCTGCCATGCGGCAGACTGTCGGCCATGCGAGGAATCATTTTGGCCGGCGGCTCCGGAACGCGTCTGCACCCCATCACCCTGGGCGTGAGCAAGCAGCTGGTCCCCGTGTACGACAAGCCGATGATCTACTACCCGCTGTCGACGCTGATCGCCGCCGGGATCCGCGACGTCCTGATCATCACGACGCCCCACGACGCGGAGGCGTTCGAGCGCCTCCTCGGTGACGGGTCCCAGTTCGGCATCTCGCTGCAGTACACGGTGCAGGAGCAGCCGAACGGGCTCGCGCAGGCGTTCGTGCTCGGAGCCGACTTCATCGGCGGCGAGTCGGCGGCGCTCGTCCTCGGCGACAACATCTTCTACGGGCAGGGTCTGGGCACGCGGCTGCAGCGGTTCGCCGACATCGACGGTGCCGCGGTCTTCGCCTACCGCGTCGCGGACCCGACGAGCTACGGCGTGGTCGAGTTCGACGCCGAGGGCAAGGCCCTGTCGCTCGAGGAGAAGCCGGCGCACCCCCGGTCGAGCTTCGCCGTCCCCGGCCTGTACTTCTACGACAACGACGTCGTGGCCATCGCACGGGACCTCGAGCCGTCGGCCCGTGGCGAGTACGAGATCACGGACGTGAACCGCACCTACCTCGAGCAGGGCCGCCTCCAGGTGGAGGTCCTCCCCCGCGGCACCGCGTGGCTCGACACGGGCACGTTCGACTCGCTGCTCGAGGCGTCGGACTACGTCCGCACGATCGAGCACCGCCAGGGGCTCAAGATCAGCGCGCCGGAGGAGATCGCCTGGCGCATGGGCTTCCTGAGCGACGACGAGCTGCGCGCGCGCGGCGAGGCCCTCGCGAAGTCCGGGTACGGCGCGTACCTGCTCGGGCTGCTCGAGCTCGGCAAGGCGCACCTCTGACGTCCTCGCCCCCGGGGCCCTGACCCGGGGGCGACGACGGACCGGGGCCGAGGCGTCGTCGGACGACCACACCTCGGCCGGTCGCCGGGCCGAGGACGCCGGCCGAGGACGTCAGGCCAGCTCGCCGTACACGCCGGCCGTGAGCCGTGCGGCGTGCTCCCAGGTGAACGCGGACGCGCGGCGGAGCGCCGCAGCGGACCAGTCGGCGCGGGCGCGCGCGACCGTGACGAGGGCGTCGGCGAGCGCGTTGGCGTCGCCGGGGTCGACCGCGCGGCCCGCGTCGCCGACCAGATCGGCCATCGGCGTGCCGCGGGACGTCACGACCGGCACGCCGTGCGCCATGGCCTCGAGCGCCGGCATCCCGAAGCCCTCGGCGAACGACGGGAAGCAGAAGACGTCGGCGCCGGCGTAGGCGGACGCCAGCTCGGCGGCCGACAGCTTGCCGAGCCAGCGCACGCCGTCCCGCCCCGGACCGTCCTCGGCGCCGAGGTCGAGGTCGCCCCAGCCGCGCGGTCCGACGAGGACGAGGTCGTGCTCGAGCGCGGACCCCGCACGCGTGTAGGCCTCGAGCAGGCCCCTCAGGTTCTTGCGCGGCTCACGGGTGCCACACCACAGGACGTACGGCCGGTCCAGGCCGTGCCGCGACCGGAACCGCGAGACCGCCTCCGGCGACGGCGCTGCGACCCGCACCCCGTGCGGCACGAGCCGCAGCACGGACGCGTCCATGCCCGCCGCGACGCACGCGTCGAACGTCTGCTGCGAGGGGACCACGACGCGGTCCGCCTCGGCACGCACCCGGTCGAGGCTGCGGCGGAAGAAGCGCACCCCGCGGGGCGTGAAGTGGGACGGCTCGTCGAGGAACGCGAGGTCGTGCACCGTCACCACGAGCGGCAGCCTCGTCGGCGGCACGGCCCAGGTGGTCGCGTGCACCAGGTCGAGAGGCTCCCGGGCGATGCGCTCCGCCCGCGGACGGCCCGCGCTGTTCCACGCCTCGTACAGGGCGGCGCGGGGCAGCCGGGACGCCGCGGTGCGGGCGACGACCGGCGCGAAGTCCGGGTCGGCGACCTCATCGGAGCCGTGCCGCGCCACGAGCCCCACGACCCGCGTGCCGCCCAGCTCGTCGAGCGCGCGCGTCAGCTCGGCGACGTACGTGCCCGAGCCGCCGGGAGTGCGCTGCCACGCCTGCTCGACGGTCATCGCGACGGTCGGCCCGGCCACCGCGCCGGAGGTCACAGGTGCCGCCGCACGAGGCGCCAGTATCCCTGCAGGACGCGTTCCAACGGGGCCGCAGCCGCGGGCATGGGCAGCTGCACCGGGTCGAAGCGGTCCGTGAGAAGGCGCACGAGCTCGCGGTCCGGCACGGTCCGCGTGGCCTGCACGACGCGCCGGCGCTCACGCACCCACCGCAGGTTGCCGGCCAGCCAGCGCCAGCCGCGCAGCTTCTGCCGACCCCAGCCCTGGCTGACGGCGACCGCGGTGATCGCCGCCTCGAACGCGAGCAGCGGCACCGCGAGCACGAGCAGGGTGCGGCGTTGGTGCACGGTGAGCAGGAAGAGGAGCCGGTTCCGCTCGACGAGGTACATCTTGAGCGGCGAGCGGCTGAACTCGTAGTGGTGGTGCACCACGGCGTCCGGCACCACGACGACCCGGCGACCGTGCTGCCACGCCCGCCAGGACAGCTCGAGGTCCTCGAGGTAGGCGAAGTACGCGTCCGGGAAGCCCCCGAGGTCGTCCCAGAGCTCCCGGTCGATGCTCAGGCACGCTCCCGACGCGGAGGCCACCTCGTGCACCGTCGTCTGGGAGCTCGCCGGACGCCCCATGGAGCCGGCCCAGCTGAGCCCGAGCAGGTGCAGCGGGTTCCCGGCGGAGTTGATCGTGCCCGGCTCGTCGGCGAGGAGCACGAGCGCCCCGGCGATGCCCGTGCCCGGCTCCGCGAGCCGGTCGAGCAGCCGGCTCAGCGTCTCCGGCTCGACGACCGCGTCGCTGTTGACGAGCGTGAGGGACTCGTACCGGGCCTCCCTCGCGCCGAGGTTCACGCCGCCGGTGAACCCGAGGTTGCGACCGGGCCGCAGGACGCGCAGACCGGGGTGCTCGGGGAGCGTGGCGACCGCGTCGCTCGTGCAGCCGTTGTCGACGAGGACCAGCTCGAGCTCGACGCCCGACGAGGCGAGCACGCTCGCGACGGCGCTGTGCAGGTACGGCTCGTCGCCGTACGCCAGCATGACGACGCTCGTGCGGCGGCTCACGGGATGACCTCCAGGGCGGGTGCGTACTGCCGCGCGCGGGCGCGTCGCAGCGTCGTGCGGAGCAGGAGCGCGTGGGTCGCGGCCGCGGCGAGCGAGCCGGTGCACAGCGCGACGGAGATGCGGACCAGCAGGTCCAGGGGCAGCGCGAGCGACGCGACGAGCACCACGATGCCGACGGTCCAGCCGATCGCGGCCGCCCGGTCGGCGTGCTGCGCGAGCAGGGCGAGAGCGAGCACCTGGCCGAGCATGAACAGCGCACCGGAGAGCGCGACGAGGCCCATCACGTCGCGCTCGACCAGGAACTCCGGCGTGTACAGCAGGGACAGGACGAGGGGTCCGATCGCCAGCACCCCGGCCGTCCCCACGACGCCCAGCGCGCCGGTGGCCCCGAGCGCGCGCAGCACGGCACGGCGGAACCCCGCGTGGTCGTGACGGGCGGCGAGCGACGCGAGCGCCGGGAGGAAGACCGCCTGCACGGCGGCGAAGAGGAACAGCGGGATGCGGGCGACCGTGACGGCGGCGACGAACCGCCCGCTGAGCGCCTGCTGCGACGGCAGGGCGAGCAGCGCGACGGCGATCGGCCCGGCGTTCGCGAGGAGCTGACCCGCGACGGACGTCGCCACCAGCGGGCCCATGCGCACCGGCGCGGCGCCGGCCGTGCCCGCCGGGCCGCCGCTCCCCCGGACCGGCTCGTCGGGCGTGCCCCCGTGCGCGGCACCCTCGGGAGCTGCGACGTCCGCGACCGGGTCCTCGGCCGCGGGGCTCTCGGAGGCGGAGCTCTCGGGCGCGGATCCCTCCAGGGCGGAGCCCTCCAGTGCGGGGCTCTCGGGCGCGCCGCCGTGGCGCAGGAGCGCGAGAGACCCCCGGGGGACGGTGAGGAGCGCCGCGACCACGGGCGCGACGACGAGGACCCACGCGAACGCGGTCGGGGACCGCACGTCCGCGGCGAAGAGGACCGCCGCGGCGACGGTGCGCAGGACGCCGTCCACGACGAACTGCAGGCCGTAGCGCCGGAACCGCCCCGTGCCGGCGAGCAGCCCGCGCGTCAGGTACGCCAGCGCCTGCCCAGCGAGCCCGGCCGCCAGCACCGCCGGCAGCGCGGTCTCGCCCGAGAGGAGGCCGCTCGCGATCGCCTCGTTGGCGAGCAGCGTCACGACGCCGATCGCGGCGACCGTGCTGCCCGCGTACACCAGGGTGCGCCGCATCGGCTCAGCGCGGCCTCGCAGCGCGCGCGCCGCCGACAGCCGACGGCCCACCTCCTGCTCGAGCGGCAGGTAGAGCCCGATGCCCACGGCGTTGAGCAGCGTCCACAGGACCGAGACGGGTGCTGCTGCCGCCGGCCCGAGGCTCCGGCTCACGAGCCCGAGGTAGGCGAAGTTCGACGCCCCGAAGACGGCCAGCCCGATCGCGACCCAGAGCATCGGGCTCGAGCGTCGAGCTGTGTCCCTAGCGCTCCGGGTCATCGTCTGCGGCCCCGGCCGCACGGGTGCCCACGCGGGCCGTGCCCGCGGGCGGGAGCCGCTCGTCCGCGGGCTCCGGGTGCGCGAGGCGCTCGACCACGGGCTCCGGGTGCGCGAGGCGCTCGACCGCGGGCTCCGGGTGCGCGAGCCGCTCGACCACGGGCTCCGGCTGCGCGAGGCGCTGGCCCGCGGGCTCCTGGTGCGCGAGCCGCTCGACCGTGAGGCGCAGGAGCGCGAGCTCCTCGGCGATGGTGCGCGTCTCCTCCTCGAGGTTGGAGACCTCGATGCTCAGCTGGATGCACACGACGAGCAGCACGACGCTCGCGCCGATGAGCAGGAGGTTGACGGGCGTCTCGACGCCCACCACGGACGCGAGCCAGAAGACGAAGCCCGGCACGGCGCCGATGAGGCACACGCCCAGGACGAGGACGAGCCAGATCGCCGAGTACTTCTCCCGGAGCCGGCGCGCACGCAGCAGCCAGAACAGCGTCGCGACGAGGAGCGCGCTCACGCCGAGCGCGAAGCCGTACCCGCTCACGCGACGACCTCCGCCTCGAGCGCCTGCGTGGGTCGGGACAGCGCGACGATGAGCGCGAGGATCGCACGGAGCAGGAAGACCGCCGCCTTGAACGGGTTGTGGGAGGCACGACCACCGGCACGCGCGCGCATCGCCACGCCGACCTGGCGGACGGTGAGCCCCGAGCGGGCGGCGATGACGAGCGACTCGACGGTGTCGCCGAGGTACTCGGCGGGGTAGTTCGCGGCGAACAGCCGGATCGCCCGGCGGTCGCACGCCTTGAACCCCGACGTGGTGTCGGTCAGGTCGGCGCGGGTCACGCGGCTCAGCGTCGCGGACAGCGCGCGCATGGCCCAGCGGCGCGGGCCGCGCGCCGTGTAGGCGCCCTCGCCGGCGAAGCGGGCACCGATGATGATGTTCGCGTTCTCCGAGCGGAGCGCCTCGAGCAGCCGCGGGACGTCGCGGGGGTCGTGCTGGCCGTCCGCGTCGATCTGCACCGCGACGTCGTAGGAGCTGCGGAGCGCGTACTTGTAGCCGGCCCGCATCGCCCCACCGACGCCGAGGTTCACGGGGAGGTCGAGGACGCTGGCGCCGTGCTCGCGCGCGACGACCGACGTCCGGTCCGTCGAGCCGTCGTTGACCACGAGGACGTCCGCGTGGGGCACGTGCTCCTTGATCTCCTCGAGCACCGAGGGCAGCGCCTCCTGCTCGTTCCACGCGGGGATGACGAGGAGCAGTCGGGGCATCTCCGGCGGCATCACGCCAGCGATCCTACCGCTTG
Organism: Cellulomonas jepli; assembly: GCF_047229345.1. Classification (NCBI taxonomy): domain Bacteria; kingdom Bacillati; phylum Actinomycetota; class Actinomycetes; order Micrococcales; family Cellulomonadaceae; genus Cellulomonas; species Cellulomonas jepli. The sequence goes on from NZ_JBFTER010000030.1 coordinate 22,829, forward strand.
CCCCTTCGCCGACCGGACACTCCCGATGGGCCATGATGATCCCTCGACCCGACCGTGGAGGACCCGTTGCGAGTGCTGTTCGACGCCACCTCGATCCCGGTCGACCGCGGCGGGGTCGGGCGCTACGTCGACTGCCTCCTGCCCGCGCTCGCCGCCGTCGGCACCGACCTGGTGGTCGTCTGCCAGCAGCACGACGCCGCCACGATCGCCGAGCTCGTGCCCGCGGCGGAGGTCGTCCTGGCGCCCCGGGCGATCCGCCGGCGGCCCGCCCGGCTCGCCTGGGAGCAGACGGCGCTGCCCAGGATCGCCGGGCGCACCGGCGCCGACGTGCTGCACAGCCCGCACTACACGATGCCGTGGCGCAGCCCCGTGCCGGTCGTCGTGACGCTGCACGACGCGACGTTCTTCAGCCACCCCGACGTCCACAGCCCGCTCAAGGGACGCTTCTTCCGTGCCGCCACCCGCGCGGCCGTCCGGCGCGCCGCGGCCCTCGTCGTGCCGTCCGAGGCGACGGGGCGCGAGGTCCGGCGCTTCACCGGCGACGTGCGCGGCGACGTGGTCGTCGCGTACCACGGCGTCGACCGCGAGATCTTCCACCCGGTCGACGCGGCGGAGCAGCGGCGGGTCGCCCGCACGCTCGGCGTCGAGGAGACCGGCTACGTCGCGTTCCTCGGGACGCTGGAGCCGCGCAAGAACGTGCCGGCGCTCGTCCGCGGGTGGTCCGCCGCCGTCGCCGGGCTGCCCGACCCGCCCGCACTGGTCCTCGCCGGCGGGGCCGGCTGGGACACGGAGGTGGACCCCGCGATCGCCGCGGTCCCGTCGACCCTGCGCGTCGTGCGGCCCGGGTACCTGCCGTTCGGCGACCTGCCGGGCTTCCTCGCGGGGGCGCGCCTGCTCGCGTACCCCGCGCTCGGCGAGGGCTTCGGGCTCCCGGTGCTCGAGGCCATGGCGTGCGGGGCGGCGGTGCTGACGACGCGCGAGCTCTCGCTGCCCGAGGTCGGGGGCGACGCGGTGGCGTACTGCGACGTCGACGACGCGAGCATCGCCGCGGCGGTACGCGACCTGCTCGCCGACGACGACCGACGCGCGCACCTGGCCGCGGCCGGCGTCGAGCGGGCCCGGGAGTTCACGTGGGAGGCGTCGGCGCACCGGCACGTGCAGGCCTACGAGAGCGCGCTGCGCGGCGCCCGGGCCTGACGGTCGCGCGGACGTCGCGCCGCCGACAGCGAGGGGCGCGACGTCGCCGCGGCTCAGGCCGTCTGCGCCTCCGCGCGGTCGCCGAGGCCGAGCACGGAGCCCGCCGCCGCCGACCACCGCGCGTCCCAGGCGCCGATCGGCTCGACCCCCGCCGCGCGGAGCGCGTCGTGACCCAGCACCGAGTACGGCGGGCGCGGAGCGGGGCGGACGAACGCCTCGCTGGTCGTCGGCCGGACGACGTCGCGCTCCATGCCCGCGGCCTCGACGACGGCCTGGGCGAAGCCGTGCCAGGTCACCGAGCCCGACGCGGTGCCGTGGTAGGTGCCCGCCGGTGCGCCGGCGTCGACGAGCCGCAGGACGAGGGCGGCGAGGTCGGCGGTCCACGTCGGCTGGCCGGTCTGGTCGTCCACCACGTCGAGACCGCCGCGCTCCGCGGCGACGCGCGCGATCGTCTTGGGGAAGCACGCGCCGCCGGCGCCGTACAGCCACGCCGTCCGGACGAGGAGGTGGTCGGGGGCCTCCGCCCGCACCGCCCACTCCCCGGCCGCCTTGGTCCGGCCGTACGCCGAGCGCGGCGCGAGCACGCCGTCCTCCGGGTAGGGCGTCGTGGCGTGCCCGTCGAAGACGTAGTCGGTCGAGACGTGCACGAGGCGCGCACCGGCGCGGCGCGCGGCCCGGGCCACGACCGCCGGGCCCACGGCGTTGACGGTGAACGCGGTCGCCTCGTCGCTCTCGGCGGCGTCGACGGCGGTGTACGCGGCGCAGTTGACGACGACGTCGTGCCCCGGGACGACGGCCTCCACAGCGGCCGGGTCGGTGACGTCGAGGCCCCCGCGGTCCAGCGCGGTGACGTCGTCACCACGGGCGCGCAGCTGCTCCACCACGTCCTGCCCGAGCATCCCGGACGCACCCGTCACCAACCAGCGCACTGCCACCACTCTCCCCACGACGACGAACGGCCAGCCTACCGGCGCGACTAGGGTGGGCCGTCGTCGTCGTACCCGAGGGAGAACTGTCATGAAGTACCGCGAGCTGGCCGTGCCGGGCGCCTGGGAGATCACCCCTCAGCAGTTCGGGGACCCCCGCGGGGTGTTCCTCGAGTGGTTCAAGTCCGGCGCGTTCGCCGAGGCCGTGGGGCACCCGCTGAGCCTCGAGCAGGCGAACTGCTCCGTGTCCGCCGCGGGCGTGCTCCGGGGCATCCACTTCGCGGACGTGCCCCCGGGCCAGGCCAAGTACGTCACGTGCGCGAAGGGCGCGGTGCTCGACGTCGCGGTCGACATCCGGGTCGGCTCGCCCACGTTCGGGCAGTGGGACACGGTCCTGCTCGACGACGTCGACCGACGCGCCATCTACCTGTCCGAGGGCCTCGGGCACGCGTTCCTGTCGCTCGAGGACGACTCGACCGTCCTGTACCTGTGCTCGACCGGGTACAGCCCCGGCCGCGAGCACGGCATCCACCCGCTCGACCCGGAGGTCGGCATCGAGTGGCCGACGACCGACCGCGCCGGGCGTCCGCTCACCTACCAGCTCTCCGACAAGGACACCGCAGCCCCCGGGCTCGTCGAGGCCCGCGAGCAGGGGCTGCTCCCCCGGCTCGAGGACGTCCGGTCCTACGTGGCCGGCCTGTCCGACTGAGCCGCGCCGAGCGCGGTGCCGGTGTCCGCGTGGACCCGCACCGCGCTCGGGCGCGCGAGCCCGTCCGTCGTCCGGCGGACGCCCGCGCGGACCGGCGCCACGCCTCGCACGACGACCTGAGCGGTGGGGCCGGGCTGCGCGGCGACCGTCAGGCCGGTGAGCTGGGCGCCGCGAGCCGTTCCGAGCCGCCGGACCCGGCGTCGGGCGGCACGGACCGATCGGACGCCGGGCCGTCGGACGGCGCGCCGTCGGACGCGGAGCCGGTCGGCGGCACCGCGGCGTCGGGTGCGGAGCCGGTCGGTGGCACCGCCGCGTCGGCGTGGTTCGACGCGCCGGAGCGTGCATCCTCGCCCAGCCCGGCCGCGGGGCCGGCGTCGGCCGCAGCGAGCAGCACCGCCGCGACGGCGGCCCACGCGACGGCGTAGACGGCGAGCAGCACCCAGGGCTGCACGGGCGGGAGCCACGACTCCGCGTCCCAGCCGGTCCACTCGCCCTGCGCACCGTTGACGTACCGGTGCAGGTTGACCCCGAAGGCGACGAAGTGGCCACCGGCCGCGACCAGCACCACGAGGCGCAGCACCCGGCGGGCGACCCACGACGGCAGGTCGCGCAGCCGGTCCTGCACCGCGAAGCCCGCGAGCACGGGGATCCCGAGGGCCAGCGGGAGCATGTAGCGGCCCTGCCAGATGAAGCCGAGGTACTTGGCCTGGGCCAGCTGGACCACGACGGGTAGGACCAGCACGACGAGCGCCGTGCCCGCCATCGCGAGGAGCACGCGGCGACGGCCCACGGCCAGCGCGAGCCCCACGACGAGCCCGACGACGCCCGCGAACACGTAGTACAGCCACCCGGGCAGCGGGGTGTCGAGCCAGCCGAAGACGCCGATCATGCTCTGCAGGTAGTAGCTGGTCTCGCCCAGCGTGGTCTTGACGACCCGCAGGCCGACGAGCTCGGGGTTGAGCACCTGCTCGACCTGCGGCAGCGCACCGGCGAGCAGGATCCACGCCGCAGCGGCGACGCTCGCGACGGCGGCGAGCCCGATCCAGGGCCACGACCGCCGGTCCCGCACGAGGTCCACCACGGAGCGCCACGGCACGGCGACCAGCACCGCCACCAGGATGCACACGAGGAAGAGCGGGCTGATCCCGCGCGAGTTGACGAAGAACGCCCCGACGAGCGCGATGCGCGCGAGCCGCCTCGTCAGGAGCGCCGGGTCCGGGTAGCGCAACGTCGTGAGCAGGCAGACCCAGAGCGCGAGTGCGCCCATCACCTCGGTCGTCTGCGGGTTCACCGCGCTGGTGAGGTACAGCACCATCGGCGTCAGCGCCGCGACCACCCCGAGCACGAGCCAGTGCGAGCGACGGACCTCGGCCACGGTGCGCAGCGCGACGGCGAACAGGAGGCTGCCGAGCACCGCCGACATGAACCGCATCAGGTAGAGCGTGTGCTCGCCGACGGGCAGCAGGCTCGGCACGCCCACGACCGCGTAGTAGAGGGGGTTGTACGCCGCGGCGGTGGTGAGGACCTCGGTCTCGTCGTCGAGGTCGCCCGTGAGCTCGGGCTGGCAGCTCGCGGGGGTGTCCGGCTGGAACGCGATGCAGTACTGCAGGTCGATCGCGTCCTCGAACAGCTCGGGGACCTCGGCGACGCCCACGCCGGCCGACTGGCCCTCGGTGTCCGGGACCCACTGGCCGCGCACCGTGGCGGCGGCCTTGGTCGCGTGCGAGGCCTCGTCGACGGAGGCGATGAGCGGGTTGCCCACGACCCAGCAGGACGTGACGAGCAGCATCGCGAGGAAGCCGAACCAGAACACGCGGCGAGGGGACCCCACGACGCGGCCGAGCAGGCGCTCCCACGAGGACGGGACGAGCGCGTCGGGCACGCCGCCGCCGGGCCCCGTGAGGGCGGTGCTCACTCGGGCGTCACCTTCGGGTGCCCGGGCTCGTCGCCCACCATCGCCGCGGGGACGGCCACCGCCGCCACGCCGTCCTCGGGGACCGCGGGGACGTCGTCGATCCCGTCGACGCCGTCGGTGATGTTCTGCACCATCGGCACGGGCGGCGAGAAGTTCCCCCAGCGGCTCCCCAGCACGACCGGACCGCCGGACTCGCGCGGCACGCCGAGCATGACCTCGAACCGGGCGGCACGCTTGCGCTGGTCGTACTCGTGCGTGATCTGCGCGTTGACGACCGACGTGTTGAGGTCGAACGTGCCCGGCTGCAGCGGCAGCGCCGGCACGTGCAGGTCCACCGAGCCCGTGCCGTCGAGCGCCGCCGGCACGAGGTTGGCGTCCCGGGTGTGGTGGGACCAGAGGTGCGTGCCCTCGATCGTGTGGATCGAGGCGCCGAACACCGGGGTCGGGATCCGCTTCTGCGTCGTGTAGTGCAGCCGCACGGTCATCGGGTCGCCGGTGCGGAAGGTCCGCGAGTCGGTGCCGCTGCGGTCGAGGAGCTCGACGTGGCTGACCTGGATCTCCCCCGTCCCGTACCGGGTGCCGCCCTCGGCCTCCTCGCGGGCCGAGTGCCCGGTCTCGGTGTACTCGTCGACGATGTCGCTCGCCTTGCCGACGTCGATGAGGGAGCCGTGGTCGAGCCACGCGGCGCGGTCGCAGAGGTTGCGCATCTCGGCGAGCCCGTGGCTGACGACGATCACCGTCCGGCCGTCCTCGCGGAACTCGGCGAACTTCTCGCGGCACTTGTCCTGGAACTGCATGTCGCCGACCGCGAGGATCTCGTCGGCGAGCAGGACGTCGGGCTCGACGTGGATGGCGATCGAGAACCCGAGGCGCACGTACATGCCGGACGAGTAGTTCTTCACCGGCTGGTCGATGAACCGCCCGATCCCGGCGAAGTCGACGATCGCCTCGAGCTTCGAGTCGATCTCCTTCTTGCTCATGCCGAGGATCGACCCGTTGAGGTAGATGTTCTCCCGGCCGGTGAGCTCCGGGTGGAAGCCCGAGCCGAGCTCGAGCATGGCGGCGACCCGGCCGCGCGTGGTGATGCTGCCCTGGTTCGGCTGCAGGATCCGGGCGATGCACTTGAGCAGCGTCGACTTGCCCGAGCCGTTGTGGCCGAGCAGGCCGAACGTGCCGCCCTCGGGGATCTCCAGGGACACGTCGCGCAGCGCCCAGAAGTCCTCGTAGGTGGCACGGCCGCGGCGCAGCAGGGCGGCCTTGAGCGACTGGTTGCGGTCCCGGTAGACCCGGAAGGACTTGGAGACGTCGTCGACGACGACCGCGTTCGGGCTCACAGCTCCTCCACGACCCGGGCCGAGAACCGACGGAAGACGAGCAGCCCGACGCCGAGCGCGAGCGCCGTCCACACGACGCACGTGAGCAGCTGGCCGAGGCTGGGCCACGCGTAGTCGTAGATCATCGTCCGGAAGGCACCGGTGAAGGCCGCGGCCGGGTTCAGCATGTAGAGGGTCTCCAAGGGGATCGGCTGGCCGAAGACGGTCCAGCCGCCCTCGTCGAGCCGGTTCTGCACGTCCACGGTGATGAGCGTCAGCGGGTAGATGATCGGGGTCGCGTAGAACCACAGCTGCATGAAGATGCCCATGATGTGCTGGGTGTCGCGGAAGTAGACCATCGCGATCGACAGCGTCATCGCGACGCCGATCGCGAACGCGGCGATCAGCAGCATGAACAGCAGGATGCCGGGCACGAACACCAGGACGCCCGGACCGCCGAGCACCGCGACGACCGTGAGCAGGACGCCCATCTCGATCGCGAAGGTCAGCGACATCGACAGGATCACCGACGTGGGGAGCACGTAGCGCGGGAAGTAGACCTTGGTCAGCAGCCCCGCGTTGACCACGAGCGAGCTCATGCCCGCGGTGATCGCCCCCGACATGAAGTTCCACGGGATCAGGGCGGCGGCCAGGAAGATGACGAACAGCTGCAGGTCGCTGTTCCGGCTCGGCTCGAACGGCACCCGGATGAACAGACCGAAGACCAGGCTGAGGATCGCGAGCGTCGCGATCGGGTTGATGAACGACCACGCCCGCCCGAACGCGGTCCGCTTGAACTGCGTCCGGACCTCGCGGGCCGTCAGGTTGCGGACGATCTCGAGCGACCGCTGACGCTGCTCCTGCGGTACCCGGCCGGCCCCGTCGCCCGAGGGCGCCCGTCGAGGGCCGGCCGACGCGGATGCTCGGGACGTGGGGGGTGAGACTGCCATGTGCGCGGGGTCCTCGGATCGGTCGGCGGGATCCCGACCATGCTAGGGCGAAGGTCGGGGATGTCCGAACCACCCCCGGACCCGCGACGACGTGCGGCGTCGGCCGGCCCGGCGTGCGGTCAGCGGCCCGAGCGCCGGGCCTGCGGGTTGATGTACGGGTCCTCCTCGAGCGCGATCCGCCAGCGACGCTGGAGGTCCGCGACCTCCTTCTCGGTGACCGTGACGGTGCGCGTCTGGGACTCGTAGTGGTCGAGCTCGGCGTGCGGCGTGTACAGGACCCGGAGCCCGGCGGCCCGCGCCTTGAGGCACAGGTCGACGTCGTTGTAGTTCAGCGGGAACGCCAGGGAGAAGCCGCCCAGCCGGTGGAAGACCTCGGTGCGCACGACCTGGCACGCCCCGGTGACCGCCGACCGCTCGCCGGTCACCTGGACGACGCCGCCCATCTCGAGGGTGTCGGCCGCACCGTGGAACATCAGGTGGGACGGGACCCCGAGATCGGTGTACAGCCCCGCGTGCTGCAGCGTCCCGTCGGCGAAGAGCAGCCGGGCGCCGACGATGCCGACGTCCTCGGCGTCGAGCAGCGACGTCAGCTCGTGCAGCCAGCCCGGCGTCCGGACCTCCATGTCGTCGTTGAGGAAGCACAGGATCGACCCGCTCGCGGCGACGGCCCCGACGTTGCACTTGCGCGCGAAGTCGAACGGGCCCTCGAACGGCACCGACACCCAGTCGCCGTCGGTGATCGCCTCGATCTCCGCGAGCACCTCGGGCGGGGTGTCGGTGTCGTGCACGACGACGAGCTCGAGGTCGGGGTAGCGGTCCTCGCGCCACAGCGTGCGGAGCAGCTCGACGACGTGCACCCGCCGGAAGCCGTAGATGACCGACGAGCCGCCGCGCGTGGGGATGATCACGCTGACCCGCTCGCCGACGGGTGCCGGGCGCACGACGCGCTGGCCGACCGGCCGGCCGGCGACCTCGACCGGCAGCACCTCCGTGACGGCGATCCCCACCCGGCGGCAGTGCTCGGCGACGGCGCGGCAGCGGTCCTCCGCGCTGCCGGTCACCCACGGCGCCTCGTCGGGCCAGGTCCGGACGTCCCGGTGGTACAGCGTCCCCACGACGGGGACGGGCGGCGGGGTCGCCTCCGACACGCGCAGCACGAGGTCGTACCAGGCGGCCGTCCCGGCGGTGGGGCTCGCCCCGCCGACCTCGCGGACGACGTCGAGCGGGAGCGCCGCGAGCGCCACCGCGTAGGGCTGCGACCTCAGCAGCTCCGGGGAGAAGGCGGGCTTGAGCCACGCCTCCACGAGCGACCCGTCCGGGTTGATCGTGCCCTCGTCGGTGTACGTCCACGCGCCCGGCCCGAGCGCCGCGGCGAGGACCTCGAGGGCGTCGTCGGCGAGGGTGTCGCCGGGCTCGACGAGGGCCACGTGGCGACCGCGGGACTCCCCCAGCGCGTCGGCGAGCTGGTGGGCCCACGAGTCACCCGTCGACCGGACCGGCGACACGCGCGGGTCGAGGGCCGCGAGCTCCGTGATCTCCTCGACGGTGCCGGCGTCCGGGTGCGGCGCCACGGCGACGACCCACTGCCAGCGGGTCTGCGTCTGGGCGAGCAGCGAGGCGAACGTGCGCCGCAGCCCGGCCGACGTCGTCGCGACCGTCAGCAGGGTGAAGCCCGGGAGGTAGCTCACCGGCGTCCCCGGCCCATGAGACGGGCCGCCTCGAGCTCCGACTGCAGCTCGAGCACCCGCGCACGGAGCGCGTCGCGCTCGCCCTCCAGCGCCTGCTCGCGCGTCACGGCCTCGTCGCGGAGCTCCTCCGCGCGTGCGGCGCGCTGGTCCGCGCGGGCCGCACGCAGCTCCGCCCGGACGGAGAGCGCACGAGCCGTCCCGGCCTCGGCCTCGAGGCCCCGGACGAGGTCGCGGACGAACATCGCGGCCTCCGGTGCGAGCCCCGTCAGCTGCTCCTGGATGGTCTCGGTGCTGCTCGTCGTCTGCGGAGCCCGCATGCGTGCCACTCCCGTCGTCCGCGTCGTCGGCGGGGCGCCCGTCGCGCCCGCCGCGCCATCAAACCACCAACCTCGTGGTCTAGGGTGACCAGGCGAGCCGAGCAGGTCCGCCGCTCCACCGGGGCCGGTCGGGGCCGGTCGCGGCCGGTCGCGGCACAGCAGACCCACACCACACCAGCGGAGGCGCACGTCGTGACGGCACGGACCCCCTCGAGCAGCACGCCGCGGCGCTCCGTCCTCGTCCTGACCGACGACGTCCTCGCGTCCTCGATGGCCGGTCCGGCCATCCGTGCGTGGAACATCGCGGAGGTCCTGTCCGAGCACCACGACGTGCGGCTCGCCTCGACGGTCCGGTCGGAGGCCAGCTCGCCGCGGTTCGCCGTGTGCGACGGCACCCCGGAACGCCTGCGCGGCATCGCCGAGGGCCAGGAGGTCATCGTGGTGCAGGGCTTCACGCTCGCGAAGCACCCGTGGCTCGCGAGCCTGGGCGCCCGCCTGGTGGTCGACCTCTACGACCCCATCCACCTCGAGATCCTCGAGATGGCGAAGGAGGAGTCGCCGGCGCGCCGTGCCGAGATGCTGCAGGCCTCGGTCCGCGCCCTGCACACCCAGGTCGCGCAGGGCGACTTCTTCCTCGCCGCGTCCGAGCGCCAGCGCGACCTGTGGCTCGGGCACCTCGCGGCGTGGGGGCGCGTGAACGACGCCACCTACCAGCAGGACCCGACGCTGCGCTCGCTCGTCGACGTGGCGCCGTTCGGCATCCCCCGCGACGACGCGACGACGACGTCGCCGGCGCTCCGGGGCACGATCCCCGGCATCGGGGCCGACGACCTCGTCCTGCTGTGGGGCGGCGGCGTCTACAACTGGTTCGACCCCGTCACGCTCGTCCGCGCGGTCGCCGGGCTGCGCGACGCCGCAGGGCCGACGCCGGTCCGCCTGGTCTTCATGGGCACCACGCACCCGTCGCTCGACGACCCCGACACCGCCGCGCTGCGCGAGGCCGTCGCGACCGCCGCCGAGCTCGGCGTCCTCGACACGCACGTGTTCTTCGTCGAGGGCTGGGTGCCGTACGCGCAGCGCGCGGACTTCCTCCTGGACGCCGACATCGGGGTGTCGACGCACCTCGACCACGTCGAGACGGCGTTCTCGTTCCGGACACGCATGCTCGACTACCTGTGGGCCGGCCTGCCGATCGTGTGCACCGAGGGCGACACGTTCGCCGAGCTGGTCGCCCGGCACGACCTCGGCCGGGTGGTCCCGCCCCGCGACCCCGCCGCCCTGGCGCGCGCGATCGGCGAGCTGCTGGACCCGGCGGTGCGCGCGGCGTGCACGTCCCGCATCGTGGAGGTGCGCGAGCAGTTCCGCTGGGACGTCGCGCTGCGTCCCCTGGTGAGCTACTGCGGGCAGGCCGCGCGGGCCGCGGACCTCGCCACCGGGACCCGCGCCGTCGGCACGGGCGCCGCCCTGGGCGGCCGCGTGGACGACCTCGTGGGCGACGTCCGCAGGTACGTGGCCGTGAACGGCTGGAAGCGCCTGCTCCGGCGCGCCGGCCAGCTGGCCTGGCAGCGCTCTCGTACCCTCACCCGACTCTAGGACCAGCATGCGCATCCTCATCGTGTCGTCCCACTTCCCGCCCAACTTCGTCTCGGGCGGGACGCTCGTGCCGTACCGGGCGGCCCTGGCCCTCGCGGCGCGCGGGCACGAGGTGTCGGTGTACGCCGGCCGGATCGACCCGTCGAGCCCGGACCTCGTCGTGACCGAGGAGCGGACCGAGGACGGGCTCGCGATCCGCTGGGTCACGTGCACCTCGGCGACGGAGTGGGCGGCGGACGAGAACTTCTCCAACGGCGAGGTCGAGGCCGACTTCGCCGCGTACGTGGAGGCGACGAAGCCCGACGTCGTCCACCTGCACGCGCTCCAGGGCTTCGGCGGCGGGCTCGTACCGCTGGCCCGCGCGTCCGGTGCCGCCGTGGTCGTCACGATGCACGACCTGTGGTGGTCGTGCGCCCGGCAGTTCATGGTCGAGCCCTCGATGCAGCCGTGCCCCGTCGTCCCCACCGCCGGGCTGTGCCCGTGCGCACGCGACAACGAGTGGCTGCGCGCGCGCAACCACCGGCTCGCCGCGCAGGTACGGACCGCCGACCTCGTGCTGACGCCGTCGGCGAGCATGCGGCGCATCCTCGTCGCGAACGGCGTGGACCCCGACCGGGTGCAGGTCGACGAGAACGGCGTGCCCGACGAGGTCCGGGCCGACGTCCCCGCGAGCACCGCGTCGCCGGAGGTCACCGAGGAGGCCACCGAGCGCACCGGACCGCTGCGGCTGATGTTCGCGGGCGGGCAGCACCCGCTCAAGGGCGGGCCGCTGCTGCTCGAGGCCGCGGCGAGGCTGGTCGACCGCACCGGGTGGACGCTGGACATGTTCGGCTGGGACGGCCGCACGGTACCGCCGCACCTCGAGGGCCACGTGCGCTTCCGCCCCTCCTACGCGCACGGCGACGCCGCGGAGGTGCTCGCCGAGCACGACGCGCTCGTGCTACCGAGCCTGGCGCGCGAGTCGTACTCGCTCCTCGCCCGCGAGGCGCTGCGCGCAGGCCTCCCGGTCGTCACGTCGGACACCCCCGGACCCACCGAGGCCGTCCACGACGGGGTCAACGGGTTCGTCGTCCCCATCGGTGACGCCGCGGCGCTCGCCGCGGCCCTCGACCGTCTCATCCAGGAGCCCGGGCTCCTGGCGGCGCTCGCGCCGGACCGGACCGCCGTCCGGCTGCGCGGGGTCGACGAGCAGGTCGACGGCAACGTCGAGGCGTACGAGCGCCTGCTGGCGGAGCGCGGGGCGGCCGCCGAGGAGGCGCTGACGGTGACCGACCGGCCGCTGCCGCCGATCCGCCGGGTGCTGCTCGCGAGCGGGATCGGCGCCGCGCCGCTGCGCTACCGCGGCCGGCTGCCGCAGGAGGGTCTCGAGCTCAACGGCGTGCAGATGGACGTGCGGATGTACCGCGACGTCGACGTCCCGCGCCTCGCGCGCACGGCGGACGCCGTCGTGCTGTACCGCGTGCCCGCGACGGAGCAGATCCTCGACCTCGTGTCCATGGTCCGCAGCCGCCCCGAGCCGGTCCCGGTCCTGTTCGACATCGACGACCTCGTCGTCGACCCGGACCTGCACTCGGAGATCGACCCGCTGCTGGAGGTCCTCGACCCCGAGGACCGTCGCCGGTACTGGGAGGGCGTGGCCCGCTACCGCACCACCCTCGAGTCGGCCGACGCGTTCGTCGGGTCGACCGAGCCCCTGTGCGCGGCCGTGCACGAGCTCACGGGCATGCCGGTGCACCACTTCGCCAACGGTGTCGGCCAGCGGCTCGCGGAGGCGAGCGACTACTTCGTGCGTCGTCCGCGCCGACCCGGTCCGCTGCGCATCGGGTACCTCTCCGGCACGAACACGCACAACGCGGACTGGGCGTCGATCGAGGGTGCCGTCGTCGAGGTGCTCGAGGCGCGCCCGGACGTCGAGCTCTGGCTCGGCGGCCTGCTGGACGTCTCGGAGCGGATGGACGCCTACGCGGGCCGGATCCGGCGCATGCCCCTGATGTCGTGGCACGAGCTGCCCGGGGTGCTGCGCGACCTCGACGTGAACCTCGCACCGCTCGTCGTGGGCACCCGGTTCAACGAGGCCAAGAGCGCGATCAAGCACCTGGAGGCGGCGTTGGTGGAGACGCCGACCGTCGCGTCGCCCTCGCAGCCGTTCCGCCGCGCCATCACGCACGGGGTCAACGGGTACCTCGCCGAGACGAGCGCCGACTGGGCGAGCCTGCTGCTGCACCTGCTCGACGAGCCGGAGCTGCGCTCGACCATGGGGCAGCGGGCCCGGAGCCAGGTGCTGCTCGACTTCTCCCCGGCGCTGCAGGGGCGGCGCTACCTCGAGATCCTCCGGACCGTCCAGGCGCACGTCGCGGAGCACGGCCACCGCCCGATGCTCGAGCGGTTCACCCCGACGACGGAGAACGAGCCGTTCTTCTCGTGGGCGGCCGAGCCGTACGACCGGGCGCCGTGGCTCGTCGAGGGCACGGACCCGACGCTGGCCCAGCGCCGCGACGTGCAGCGCATCCTGACCGACTACCGGGTCCGCGCGGCCGAGCACCTCGCGACGGAGGGCCCGGCGGCCACCGCACGCAAGGCGGCGACCGTGGCGCGGTCGCTCCCCCGGCGGGCGCTGGGGCGCTTCACCCGCTGACCTGCGTCGGCACCACGACGTCGCCCGCGTACCGGCCGGTCACCCCGACGGTACGCGGGCGTCGTCGTCAGCGGCCGAGCTCGACGCCGACCGTGAAGGTCTGCCCGGCGGGCACGGCGAACGTCTGCGGCGCCGGGACCGCGAGGCCCGGAGGGACCGAGACCGCGACGGCGCAGTACGTGCCGGGGTACGCGCTGATCGGGAACGACCCGTCGGCGCCCGTGCGCATCGTCGAGAACACCGTCGTGCACGAGGCGTTCCGGATCTCGAAGACCGCCCCCGCGACCGGCGTCCCGCCCGACGACGCGACGAGCCGGCCCGACGACGCGCCGGCCGGCACCTCGACACCCACGGTGAACGCCTGACCCGCGGTCACCGTGAAGGCCTGCCGCCCGGGCAGCCCGAGGCCGCCGGGCACCGAGACCGCGACGGCGCAGTAGGTGCCCGGGTTCGCCGTGATCGGGAACGACCCGTCGGCGCCCGTGCGCATCGTCGAGAACACCGTCGTGCACGAGGCGTTGCGGATCTCGATGACCGCCCCCGCGACCGGCGTCCCGCCCGACGACGCGACGAGCCGGCCCTGCGCCGCGCCGGCCGCGACCGCGACGGAGACCGTGAAGCTCTGCCCCGCGGTCACGGCGAAGGTCTGCGGAGCCGGCACCGCGAAGCCCGAGGGCACGGACACGCCCACGGCGCAGTAGGTCCCCGGGTTCGCGGTGATCGGGAAGGACCCGTCGGCGCCGGTGCGCATCGTGGAGAACACCGTCGTGCACGAGGCGTTGCGGATCTCGAAGACCGCTCCCGCGACCGGCGTCCCGCCCGAGGACGCGACGAGCCGACCCTGCGCCGGCCCGGCGCCGATCGCGACGGGCACCGTGAAGCCCTGCCCCGCGGTCACGGCGAAGGTCTGCGGGGCCGGCACGGCGAACCCGGAGGGCACGGACACGCCCACCGCGCAGTAGGTCCCGGGGAACGCGGTGATCGGGAACGACCCGTCGGCGCCCGTGCGCATCGTCGAGAACACGCTCGTGCACGAGGCGTTGCGGATCTCGAAGACCGCTCCCGCGACCGGCGTCCCGCCCGACGACGCGACGAGCCGGCCCTGCGCCGGCCCGGCGGGCACCTCGACACCGACGGTGAACGTCTGACCGGCGCTCACCGCGAACGTCTGCGGGGCCGGCACCGCGAACCCGGAGGGCACGGACACGCCCACCGCGCAGTAGGTCCCGGGGAACGCGGTGATCGGGAACGACCCGTCGCCGCCCGTCCGCATCGTCGAGAACACGCTCGTGCACGAGGCGTTGCGGATCTCGAAGACCGCCCCCGCGACCGGCGTGCCACCGGCGGACGCGACCAGCCGGCCCGACGACGGACCGGCCGGCACCTCCACACCGACCTGGAAGCTCTGCCCCGCGGCCACGGTGAACGTCTGCCGAGCAGGGACCGTGAAGCCCGGGGGCACCGACACGCCCACCGCGCAGTACGTGCCCGGCAGGGCGGTGATCGGGAACGACCCGTCGCTACCCGTGCGCATCGTCGAGAACGTCGTCGCGCACGAGGCGTTGCGGATGTCGAACACCGCTCCCACCACCGGTGTGCCGCCGGCGGACGCGACCAGCCGACCCGACGACGGACCGGAGCCCGAGAGGACGAACCAGTTCGAGCGCAGGCCGAGGGCCTGCCGGAGCGCGTCACCGGTGATGGTCCGGGTCCCCGTGCTGCCGGTGAGCAGCACGGTGCGCACCCGGCCGCCGTCGGCCCCGACGCCGTCGCGGGCGGTGACCGCCATGCCGACCAGCTGACCGATGCCGTACGTGGCACCGAGGCCGGAGACGTCCTCGACGACCTCCCAGTCGTGGTTGGGGTTCGACGGGATCGCGTCGCCCTCGTCGGGCACGGCAGGGAACACGCCGCCGGCGGTCCACCCGCCGGTCGACGAGGAGAACTCCGCGCGGACGACGCGGCCGTCCGGCCACGTGAGCACCTGGCCGGACGTGGCGCGCACGGCCGCGTCCGTCCGGGAGTCCTCGATGCGGACGCCGTTGAGGCCGGCGCCGCCGTACACCTGGCACGCGGTCGTGTCGCACGTGCGCGCGTACGCCGCACGCGCCTCGCCGAGCGCGTAGGACCGGGCCGCGATGGTCTGGGCGCGGATCGCCTCGGCACCCCGGCCGCCGGCGAGGTCCGCCCAGGACGCCGGGGACTCCCGCGGCACGACGCCGCGCAGGTAGTCGTCGAGGAACACCGTGTTGATGGTGCGCGGGCCGTCCGTGGTGTTCCGGAGCTCGAGCTGGCCGCGGTACGCCCGGTCCTGACCGGGACGGCACACGGTGAGCATCTGCCGGATGTCGTCGCCGGGGTCGGCGGTCGCCGCCTGGATCACCCCGGTGGTCACCGCTCCGACCCGGGTGCCGATGCCCGCGCACCCGGCCCCGCGGTACACGCCGATCTGGTTGCCGGCCTCGAGGCGCAGCGTCGCGGACTCACCGGGAGCGAACGCGATCGCGCCGCCGACGACGAACGGCACGCCGGCCGCGCTGACCTTGAGCTCCTGGCCGTCCTGCGCGGTGAGCCGGACGGTCATGAGGCTGCGCCCGCCCCCGACCGCCGGGGTGGTCAGCTGGGTCCCGCCGTAGAAGTGGCGGACGATGTCGCGCGCGGTCCAGCCGTGCATCGTCGCGTAGCCGAGCGCGCCCCACTGCCCCATGCCGCGGCCGTGGCCGTAGCCGTGCCCGCGGATCGTCACGGACGTCAGCGGGCTGCCCGAGACGTCGGCCCGCACGCCCGTCGACGCGCTCGCCGCGACCGCCGTGGTGGCTCCGGCCGTGGCGGGACGGGGTGCCGCGACGCGGAGGTCCGTCGCTGCGGCGCCTCCCGCGGACGCCGGTCCCACCCCGCCGAGGCCCAGGGCGAGGACCGCCATGACGACCACCAGGGGTCCGCGTCGTCCGAGCCACCGTGCGTTCATGATCCTCCTGTCGAACGCTCGTGCCTGTCGTCCAGTGTCCGTCACCGCGAGCACCGCGTCGATGACGCCGCGCTCGCCGGTCCGCGGCGGTTCATCGGGCCCGCGCCAGCGTCAGGTCCACCGCGAAGCGCTGGTCCGGGGCGACCGTGAACGTCCGGCCGGCCGGCAGCACGTAGCCCGCGGGCGCGCTCGTCGGCACCAGGCAGTACGTGCCGGGGTACGCGACGACCGGGAACGCCCCGTCCGCGCCGGTGCGCATGGTGGAGAAGGTCGCCGAGCACGCGGCGTTGCGGACCTGGACGACGACGCCGGGCACGGGGGCACCGTCGGCGACGGCACGCACCGAGCCCGACGAGGGCCCACCGAGGCTCACCGGCACCGTGAAGCCGGGTCCCGCGACGGTGAAGACCTGCCGCCCCGCGACGTCGAAGGGCGCCGGCGCCGAGACCCCGACCAGGCAGTACTGACCCGGGTAGGCGGTGACGGGGAACGACCCGTCGGCCCCGGTCCGCATCCGCGAGAACACCGTCGAGCACGACGCGTTGCGCACCTCGAGCACCGCACCCGCCACCGGCGCACCACCCCCGGTCACCACGACCGACCCCGTCGAGGGACCCACCAGCGCCACCGGCACCGAGAAGCCGCTGCCCCCGACCGTGAACACCTGCGACCCCGGCACCAGGAACGGCGCCGGCGCCGAGACCCCCACCAGGCAGTACTGACCCGGGTACGCCGTCACCGGGAACGACCCGTCGGCCCCGGTCCGCATCCGCGAGAACACCGTCGAGCACGACGCGTTGCGCACCTCGAGCACCGC
>NZ_JBFTER010000030.1:39956-44946 GCF_047229345.1 Cellulomonas jepli
CGGCGCACCACCCCCGGTCACCACGACCGACCCCGTCGAGGGACCCACCAGCGCCACCGGCACCGAGAAGCCGCTGCTCCCGACCGTGAACACCTGCGACCCGGGCAGCGCGAACGGCGCCGGCACGGAGACCGGCACGAGGCAGTACTGCCCCGGGTAGGCGGTGACCGGGAACGTCCCGTCCGCGCCGGTGCGCATCGTCGAGAACACGGTCGAGCACGAGGCGTTACGGACCTGGAGCACGGCGTCCCGCACCGGACCGCCACCACCGGTCACGACCACGGCGCCGGTGACGGCGGTGGGTGCGGGCGGGGCGGGCGTCGGGCCGGGCACGACGTCGCCCTGCCCGGTGAGCTCGACGCGGGCACGGCCGGCGTCGAGCGCGGTGATCCTCAGCGTGCGACCCGTGCCCGGCACCTCCCAGCCCGCGGACCCCAGCTGCGGGGTGACGAACGTGCCCGCGGCGGGCTGCAGGTCGAGGAGCTGGCTCGTGGGGATGCCCTGGCTGTCGACCTTGCGCAGGTGCACCTGGACCCCGGCCCAGGCGCTGTACCGCGTGTCGCGGCCGACGGCGGGCCGGAAGTCCACGAACAGCTCCCCCAGCCCGACCGGGATCCGCAGGGCACGCACGCCCTGGGCGCCGCCGAGCGGGGCGAGGTCGACGACCGTGGCCGTCGTCCCGGCCGTGCGGACGTCGACGAGCCCGAGGCTCGTGGCGAGCGCGGAGTTGAGGCTGCCGGTCGGTCGACCGCCCATGCCGATCCCCATGACGTCGGCGTAGTCGAGGTACTCCTCGTTGGTGCACGACCCGGACAGCGGCACCCGCTGGCCGTCCGCCGTGCAGACGGCGCGGTTGGCGTGGCCGAGCCCGAGGTTGTGGCCGAGCTCGTGCGCCAGCACGTCGAGCCACGGCACTCCGTTGAGCAGGATCATCGACCCCCGCAGCGTCGCCAGCCCGGCCCACGGGCACGCCGCGTACCGCGGGAAGTAGACCGCGACGTGCTGGTTGCTGCCGCTCGCGACGCCGGGGTGGGCGGCCAGCGCGTCGCTGAACACCCGGGCGGAGGCGCAGCCGACGGGCGCCGGGATCCGCGCCCAGTCGCGCACGTCGGACTGGACCGTGATGCGCCCGGCCGACTGCTCGGACCAGTAGGCGGCGGTCTCGGCGGCCAGGGTGCGCAGGGCCGCCGGTGTCGTGCCGTCGGGCTGCGTCCAGTACACCGGGAGGACGGTCAGCGTGTGGAGGCCGGTGACGGCGGCTGCCGTGCCGGGCTCGACGGACTCGGCACCGACCGTGGGGGTCGGCACGAGGTCCAGGACGGCCGCCTCGGCGGTCGCGAGGTCCTCGAGCACGTCCTCGACCGCGGACTCGACCGGGACGTCGAGGGTCAGGGTCACGTCCGAGCCGGGCTCGACGCCGTCGCCGGCTCCCTCGGGCAGCTCGTAGACCGCGTCGTCCACCGCGAGGAGGGGGACGGTCTCGAGCTCGCCCTCGACCGACGGCCCGGCGTGCGCCTCGCCGTCGTGGTGCTCGTCGCCGTGCGGGTCCTCGACCGCGAGCTCGTACGTGCCCTCGACGGTCACCGCCTCCGTGGCGGGCTCAGGGGTGGCGGGTTCGACGCTCGCCGGCCCGGCCAGCGCCGGCGCCGCCGCGCCCGGGGCGAACCCGAGGAGCACGGCGATCGCGAGGGCGGCGAGCCCCCGGAGGGTCGGACGCGACGACGCGACAGGACGCAGGCTCGGCATGGTCACCCGATCGGCCGCGTCCGTCCGCGTGTGAGGGGTTTTCGCACGATCTCCGGAGCAGCCGGTGTGACCTGGGCCACACCGGCTGCCGGGCGGGACGAGCACCCCACCGGCTGGTCAGCCGCGCGTGAGTGCGACCGCCACGTCGAACCGCTGACCGGACGTCACCGTGAAGGTCTGCCGGGCGGGCAGCGCGAACCCGGAGGGGACGCTGACCGGGACGAGGCAGTAGGTCCCCGGGTAGGCGGTGACGGGGAACGTCCCGTCGGCGCCGGTGCGCATCGTGGAGAAGGTCGTCGTGCACGAGGCGTTGCGCACCTCGAACACGGCACCCGCCACCGCGCCGCCGCCGCCGGTCGCCTTGACGCTGCCGGTGGAGGGACCCGTCAGCGCGACGGGGACGGTGAAGCCGTCCGCGCCGGCCACCGTGAACGTCCGGGTCGCCGGCGGGTCGAACGGCGCCGGGACCGAGACCGGCACCAGGCAGTACGTGCCCGGGTACGCCGTGACCGCGAACCTGCCGTCCGCACCGGTCCGCATCCGGGAGAACGTCGTCGAGCACGAGGCGTTGCGCACCTCGAACACGGCACCCGCCACCGGATCGCCGCCGCCGGTCACCACGACCGCACCCACCGACGCCGACGTCAGGTCCACCGCGACCCGGAACCCGGCCGCGTCGACCGTGAACGCCCGCGATGCCGGGGCCGCGAAAGGCGCCGGGACCGAGACCGGCACCAGGCAGTACGTCCCCGGGTACGCCGTCACCGGGAACGTCCCGTCCGCGCCGGTGCGCATCGTGGAGAACGTCGTGGAGCACGACGCGTTGCGCACCTCGAACACCGCACCGGCCACCGCGGCACCGCGCCCGCTCACCGCCACCGCACCCGTCACCGGGCCGGTCAGCGCGACGGGGACCGTGAAGCCGTCCGAGCCGCCCACCGCGAACGTCCGCGTCGCCGGCAGGTCGAACGGCGCCGGGACCGAGACCGGCACCAGGCAGTACGTGCCCGGGTACGCCGTGACCGCGAACCTGCCGTCCGCACCGGTCCGCATCCGGGAGAACGTCGTCGAGCACGAGGCGTTGCGCACCTCGAACACGGCACCCGCCACCGGATCGCCGCCGCCGGTCACCACGACCGCACCCACCGACGCCGACGTCAGGTCCACCGCGACCCGGAACCCGGCCGCGTCGACCGTGAACGCCCGCGATGCCGGGGCCGCGAAAGGCGCCGGGACCGAGACCGGCACCAGGCAGTACGTCCCCGGGTACGCCGTCACCGGGAACGTCCCGTCCGCGCCGGTGCGCATCGTGGAGAACGTCGTGGAGCACGACGCGTTGCGCACCTCGAACACCGCACCGGCCACCGCGGCACCGCGCCCGCTCACCGCCACCGCACCCGTCACCGGGCTGGCCAGCTCGAGCGGCACCGTGAACGTCCGCCCGGCGCTGACGGTGAACTGGTGCGTGGCCGGGGCCTGCAGCGGCGCGGGGACCGAGACCGGCACCAGGCAGTACGTGCCCGGGTACGCCGTCACGCCGAACGTCCCGTCGGACCCGGTACGCATCGTCGAGAACGTCGACGAGCACGACGCGTTGCGCACCTCGAACACCGCACCCGCGACGGGGGCGCCCCGGCCGGTCACCACGACCGTGCCCGAGACCGGCCCCGCAGGCACCTGGAGCTCCACCCGGAACCCGGACCCCGGCGCGACGACGAACGTCTGCCGTGACGGGATCCCGAAGCCGGCGGGCGCCCCGACGGGCACGGCGCAGTACATGCCGGGGAACGCGGCGACGGGGAACGTGCCGTCCGCGCCGGTCCGCATCGTGGAGTACACCTGCTGGCACTGGGCGTCCCGGATGTCGACGAGGACGCCGGCCACCGGCGTGGACCCGGAGACGGCGGCGACCTGGCCGCTCTGCGCGGTGCTGCTGTGCGCGCGCGCGAGCTCGGCGGCCCGCGCCCGGATCTGCCCCATCGCGGCGTACCCCTGCTGTCCCGGGCACGCCGTCGACGCGACGTCCCGGTGGGCGAAGACCACCGGGAGCGAGATGGTCGTGTTCGCGGGGATCTTCGAGTTCTCGCCGCCGAGCGTGTGGTAGCTCATCGAGCCCTGCGGGTCCGCGCCGTAGGCCGCGAGCCGCCAGGCGATGATGCTCGACACGCCCTCGAGCGTCGCCGCGCTCGGGGTGACCGACGAGTAGTCGCCGATCATCGAGACGCCCATCGTGCCGGTGTTGAAGCCGCCCGCGTGCACGCCGATCACGGCGCCGGTCATGCTCCCGGCACGCCCCTCGTAGACCGTGCCCCACTTGTCGACGAGGAAGTTGTAGCCGATGTCGCACCAGCCACGGGACTCCGTGTGGTACGCGTAGAACCCGCGGATGGCGGCCCGCGCCTCGGCCTGCGACGCGTACGCGTTCGTCGACGCGCTGTGGTGCACGACCGCGCCGACGAGCCGCTGCGCCGAGTCCGGTGCGCACGGCGTCGTGGCGGGCGCTCCCCACTCCGCCCGGCTGACGACGCCCGGTACCGCGGCGGACGCTGCGACGAACCCTGCCTGCTCGATGCGGGCGCCCTGCTCGCCCGCCGCCGTGCGTGCGGAGCCCGCCGGGTCCGCACCCGGGTCGACGAGCGAGACCGACAGCCCGTCCGGGCCGCCCGTCGGGGTCGCGGCGAAGCTCACCTGCACGGCGTCGGAGGCGCCGACCCAGACCGCGTCGGTCCCGTCGCGCGTCCCGGCTGCGTCCGCCGTCCCGGGGTCGGGGGTCTCGTCGGCGGGCTCGAACGAGCTCCACGAGGACCAGACGTCCCCGTCGCGCGTCCGCACCTGGGGGTCGAGCGTGCTGACGTCCGCACCCTCGGGCCACGTCAGCCCGACGAGCGAGAAGCCGTCGCTCTCGATGACCTCGGTCTCGACGCGGTCGGCCCCGAGCGGCTCGTCCGCGACGACGGTGCCGGCGGCCGTCCCGCTCGACCCGCGGTCGGTCGCGGTGTCCGGCGTCGCCGGGGTCGCGTCGGGGGCGGCCTCCGGGGTCTCCTGGGGTGCTGCCTCCGACGTGCCGTCGGGCTGCGCCTGCGGCGTCGACCCGGGCGTGGCCTCCGGGCTCGCGCCCGGCGCAGCCTCCGCGGTCGCGCCGGGCGCAGCCTCCGCGGTCGCGTCGGGCGCGGCCTGCGCACCCGCGTCCGACGCGACCTCCGCCGTCGCGTCGGGTGCGGCCTCGCGCGCCGCTCCGCCGGGC
>NZ_JBFTER010000031.1:0-44941 GCF_047229345.1 Cellulomonas jepli
GCAACCGGCTGGTCGGCAACCTGCCGGGCGCGGCCGCCCTCGAGGTCCTGCTCGGCGGCCTGGAGGTGCACGCGCTGCGGACGACGGTCGTCGCGCTCACGGGCGCGCGCGGGCCCGCGTGGATCGACGACGCACCGGCCGGCCACGGTGCGGCGCTCCGGCTCCCGGCGGGGTCGCGGCTCCGCCTCGGCACCGCCGAGCACGGGCTCCGGACGTACGTCGCGGTGCGGGGCGGGGTGGACGTCCCGCCGGTGCTCGGGTCGAGATCCGCCGACCGGCTCTCGGGGCTCGGCCCGGCGCCGCTCGCGGCCGGGGACGTGCTGCCGGTCGGCCGGGACACGCGCGGGTTCCCGGAGCCGGGGCCGGAAGTCGCGCCCGCGCAGGCGTGGCCGGAGCGCGTGGTCCTGCCGGTGCTGCCCGGGCCGCGGCTCGACTGGTTCGCCCCGCACGCGCTCGACGTCCTCACCCTCGGGGACTACCGCGTGACGCCGTCGAGCGACCGGGTGGCGCTCCGGCTCGTCGGCCCGGCGCTGCCGCGCGCCGACCGCGGCGAGCTGCCGTCGGAGGGCCTCGTCGTGGGCGCCGTGCAGGTCCCGCCGGACGGGCAGCCGGTGGTCTTCGGCCCCGACCACCCGGTGACGGGCGGGTACCCGGTGCTCGCCGTGGTGACCTCGACGGGCCTCTCCGCCGCGGCGCAGCTGCGTCCCGGCGACCCGGTCGGCTTCACGCTCACGCGCTGACGGGGAGCGGTCTGCGAGCCGCGACCGTCTTGGAGGCGGGACGTGCGCCGTCCGAGCGTGCGCCCGCCGGTGCGCCGCACCGACCGTCCGGGCGCGGGTGCGCCGGGAGCGACACGCCGAGGTGTCGCGTCGACCCGGCACGTCGGTGCGCAGGCCCGCCGCCCGCAGCACCGACGCACGGGACCTAGGTCCCCGGGGGCGCCGGGACTCCGGGCATAGAAATGCCACATCTTGTTGCCCGGCGCCGCGCCGACCACCACATCTTGTGGAGGCATATCGGACGCGCAGCGCCGCTCCGAGGACCGCCATCCCACCGCTCGCGCTCGACCACCGCGCACAGCCCGCACCCCGCACAGCCCGCACCCGCACCCCGCACAGCCCCGCCGGAAGGAACTCCCATGCAGCACCACCCCGTCGTCGAGGTCGGCTCGTCGATCGACGAGTACCTCGACCGCAGCGACTGGCGCGTCAACGCCAACGCCAACCAGGGCTACTCGCTTGGCGGGATGATCCTCAACACCGCGGGCAAGGTCGTCGCGAACTACTGGCTGAGCCACGTGTACGACCCGGAGATCGGTCGGGCGCACCGCGAGGGCGACCTGCACATCCACGACCTCGACATGTTCTCGGGCTACTGCGCGGGCTGGTCGCTGCGCACGCTCCTGCAGGAGGGGCTCAACGGCGTCCCGGGCAAGGTCGAGGCGCGCGCCCCGAGGCACTTCAGCTCGGCGATCGGGCAGATCGTCAACTTCCTCGGCACCATGCAGAACGAGTGGGCGGGCGCGCAGGCGTTCAGTTCATTCGACACGTACATGGCGCCGTACGTCCGGCTGGACCGCCTCACGTACGCGCAGGTCAAGCAGGGCATCCAGGAGCTCGTCTACAACCTCAACGTCCCGTCGCGCTGGGGCACGCAGACGCCGTTCACGAACCTCACGTTCGACTGGACGTGCCCGGAGGACCTGCGCGAGCAGGTGCCGTTCGTCGCGGACGAGCCGGTCGACTTCACGTACGGCGACCTGCAGGTCGAGATGGACCTGATCAACCGCGCGTACATCGAGGTGATGACCGACGGCGACGCGAGCGGGCGGGTCTTCACGTTCCCGATCCCGACGTACAACATCACCGAGGACTTCCCGTGGGAGTCCGAGAACGCCGAGCTGCTGTTCGCGATGACCGCGAAGTACGGCCTCCCGTACTTCCAGAACTTCATCCGCTCCGACATGAAGCCGGGCGACGTGCGCTCGATGTGCTGCCGCCTCCAGCTCGACCTGCGCGAGCTGCTCAAGCGCGGCAACGGGCTGTTCGGGTCCGCGGAGCAGACGGGCTCGCTCGGCGTCGTGACGGTCAACTGCGCGCGCCTGGGCTACCTGTACCGCGGCGACGAGGGGACGCTGCTGCGCGAGCTCGACCGCCTGCTCGACCTGGCCCGGGACTCCCTCGAGGTCAAGCGCACGGTCGTCCAGAAGTACATCGACGAGGGCCTGTTCCCGTACACGAAGCGCTACCTCGGCACGCTCGACAACCACTTCTCGACGATCGGCGTCAACGGGATCAACGAGATGGTCCGGAACTTCACGTCGGACCTCGAGGACGTCACGACCGACGACGGTCACGCGCTCGCGGTCCGGCTGCTCGACCACGTCCGCTCGCGCATGGTCGAGTTCCAGGAGGCGACCGGGCACCTGTACAACCTCGAGGCCACGCCGGCCGAGGGCACCACGTACCGGTTCGCGAAGGAGGACCGCAAGCGGTACGCCGACATCATCCAGGCGGGCACCGAGACGAACCCGTACTACACGAACTCCTCGCAGCTCCCGGTCGGCTTCACCGACGACCCGTTCGAGGCGCTCGAGCGCCAGGAGGAGCTGCAGCGCAAGTACACGGGCGGCACGGTGCTGCACCTGTACATGTCCGAGCGCCTGAGCACCGCGCAGGCGTGCCGCGAGCTCGTGCGCCGGTCGCTGTCGACGTACCGCCTGCCGTACATCACGATCACCCCGACGTTCTCGATCTGCCCGAACCACGGCTACCTCGCGGGCGAGCACCCGACGTGCGAGCGCTGCGGCGACGAGCGGCCGGGCGCGGACCCCGTCGTGTGCGAGGTGTGGACGCGTGTCATGGGCTACCACCGGCCCGTGAGCTCGTTCAACATCGGCAAGAAGGGCGAGCACGCCGAGCGCACGCCGTTCCGCGAGCCGGTCCGCGCGTGAGCGGTGGACCCGACGCGCTGGAGATCGCCGGCCTCACCGCGCTGTCGACGTGCGACTGGCCGGGACGGCTCGTCGCGACCCTGTTCCTCCAGGGCTGCCCGTGGGAGTGCACGTACTGCCACAACCCGTCGCTGATCGACCCGCGCACCCCGGGCACCGTCCCGTGGGCGCGGGTCCGTGACCTCCTCGCACGCCGGCACGGCCTGCTCGACGGCGTCGTGTTCTCCGGCGGGGAGCCGACGCGCCAGCACGCGCTCGCGGCGGCGATGCGGGAGGTCCGCGGCGCCGGGTACCTCGTCGGGCTGCACACCTCGGGCGCCTACCCGCGCCGCCTCGAGGACGTGCTGCCGCTCGTCGACTGGGTGGGGCTGGACGTCAAGGCGCCGGCGTCCCTCTATCAGGCGATCACTCGCGTCGGGCCCAGCGCGGACGCCGCGTTCGCGTCCCTGCGCCTCGTGCTCGACTCGGGCGTCGACGTGCAGGTCCGCACGACGGTCGACCCGACGGTGCTGAGCCCGCAGGACGTCGCCCGGCTGGGCTCGACGCTGCGCGGGCTCGGCGTGCGCGACCACGTCCTGCAGGAGGTCCGGCCCGACGGCACCACCGAGGCGTACCGGCAGGCGCTCGCGGACGCCCGCGCGCGGTCGACGACGGGCGCGGCCCGCTGACACCCGGCACGCTGGGGGCGCGGCGCTGCCCCACGGGGTGGCGTACCGGGACGACACGGGCGCGGAGCACCCGCGCACGTCGTGGTTCTGTTTGAATGACGCCGAACCGACGAGACGGGGTGGGGCATGGACGTCGGAGTAGTCAGCCGGGCGGTGGGCGACGTGACGGTGGTCGAGGTCTCCGGGGAGATCGACGTGTACACCGCGTCGGTCCTGCGGGAGCGTCTCGCGAGCCTGATCGACGAGGGGCGCACCGACCTCGTCGTGGACCTCACGCCCGTGCGGTTCATGGACTCCACGGGGCTGGGCGTGCTGGTCGGCGTGCTCAAGAAGGTGCGCGGCCACGGCGGCCGGCTCCAGCTCGTGATCGACTCCGAGCGCCTGCTCAAGGTCTTCCGCATCACGGCGCTGACCCAGGTCTTCACGATCCACGAGACGGTCGACGCGGCGCTCGCGGCCTGAGCCTCCCGAGGACCCGGCAGCGCCGTCCGGCGGCCGCCACCCGGCGGCGGTGGGCGACGCGCCTCGCCCAGGCGGGCGTGCGTGCCGGTCGGGATGCGCCGGGGCCGAGCCGTCCGCGCCGAGGCTGCGGCTCGGAGTGGTCCGCGCCGTGGCTGCGCCCCAGCGACCCGAGAGTGCCGAGCCTGCGCCTCAGCGCTCCCGGATCCGGTACGTCAGCTCACGGTCGTGGCGCGTGCCCACCGTCTCCGACAGCTCGACGAGGTGCTGCGCGTCGACCAGCGCCGTGAGTCCCGTCTGCGGGGTGCGACCGCCGTCCAGCTGCTCGGCGGACGCCACGGTGTAGCCGGCGTCCGCGAGCGACCGCAGGGCCCGCTGCCGACCGTCCGTCCCCGCGACCCCGACCGTCACGAGCCAGCCGCTCGCGGTCGTCCCGTCGAGCGCGGTGGCCTCGACGAGCTCGCCGTCCACGAGCGGGACGTCGGTGGGGAACCCCGCGGGGAGCGGCACGGGGGTGGTCGCTGGGTCGAGGAGCTCGAGGTCCCAGGGGCCGTCGACGACGCGCTCGCCCGGCGTCGCGGCGTCGGTCCAGGCGTAGACGTCGTAGGCGCCGGGCGGCAGCGGCTCACCGTCCGTCCCGCACGCCGCGAGGTCGACCACGAGCTCACGAAGGGCGCTCGTCGCATCGAGCCCTCCGGGGCGGAAGCCGCTCGGGTCGAGCCTGGCCTGGGAGTCCACGGCCTCCTGAGCCGGTGTGCGTCGCGCCGGTCCGGGGACGGAGACCACGGTGCCGTCGTGGACCACGGCGAGGTGCGGAGCCTCGTCGAGCGCCGGGACCAGCTCGACGGTCGTACCGGGGCCCGCGTACTGCACGGTCGCGAACGAGACGGCGAGCTCGCGGCCCTGCAGCGAGCCCAGCGGAGCCCGCGAGTCGTACTGCCAGCTCGTCGCGCTGAGCACCCCGACCCCCGCGCCGACGACCTCGATCGAGACGTCCCCGTCCGTGCTGCCGAGCGAGTCGGCCGACGACCCGCAGGCGCCCGGCTCGGCCCCCGGGACGGCAGCGGGGAGGCCGGCGTCGTCGCTGCGGGCCAGCACCGCACCCGCGAGCGCGACAGCGCCGGCGGCACCGACCCCGACCGTCCCGCGCACCCCGGCACGCACCGCCCGCCGGCGCCGGATGCGCGCCGCGAGGCCGGTCGTGTCGAGTGCGGGGCCGGCCCCCGCGAGCGGGCCGTCGACAGCCTCGCGCAGCGCGTGGGACAGGTCGGTGCTCATCGGGTCCTCCCGGTCGGCAGCAGGGTCACGTCGAGGGTGTGGGCGACGGGCAGCGGCCCGAGCACCCGTTCGAGCGCGTCGATCGCGTCGGACAGGTACCGCTTGACCGTGCCGTCGGACAGCCCGAGGCGGCGGGCGATCTCGGGGACGGTCAGGTCGTCGTAGTAGCGGAGCACCACGCACGCGCGCAGCCGTGGACGCAGCGTCGCGAGCGCCGCGTGCACGTCCGCGCGCGACGCCGAGGCGTCCTCGGGCCCGTCCGTGGTCGTGGCGCCGACGAGCAGGTGCCGCACGCCGCTCCACCGCGCGCGCCGCCGGTACCCGTCGAGGAAGACCGTGAGGATCGCCCGTCGCACGTACGCCTCCGCCGCACGGGCCTCCCGCAGCGGGCGGCCCTGGCTGAACGCCCGGACGAGCGCCTCCTGCACGAGGTCCTCGGCCTCCGCGGTGCCGCCGGTCAGCAGCGCGGCGTACCGCACGAGCGCCGCGCCGCGCTCGCGCACCAGCACGTCGAGCACGTGCTCCCAGTCGGCCACTGCGCCTCCGTCGTCGACGTCCGGCGCACCCGGTCGGCGCACCTGCCCATCATGACGACCGGGCGTCCCGAACCGTTGGTCGACGGACACACCTCCTCGTGCGACGCCACGCCGTCCCCGCCTCGGCGGTGCCCGCCGTCGACGCCCGCGACGCACGGTCGGGGCTGGTGCCGGGGCCTCGCCGTCCGGTGCGGCCGTGCTCGACCGTGCTCGACCGGTCGCGACCGTGCGTCCGCATCTGGCTAGACTTCGGCGCGTCCGACGGCAACGGGGCCGATCCGGACGGGCGTGGTTCAGGGGGGCCGCGCCGGTGCCCGAGGAGGCTGCATGATCACGCTCGGACCCACGAGCCTCACCATCGTCGGCGTCATCGCCGCGATCGCCGTCGCCGCGCTGCTCTACGCGGTCGTGCTCAGACGTCAGGTGCTCGCCGCCGGTGAGGGCACCGCGAAGATGCAGGACATCGCGCGCGCCGTGCAGGAGGGCGCGTCGGCGTACCTGTCGCGGCAGTTCAAGACGCTCGGCGCGTTCGCGCTCGTGGTCTTCCTGCTGCTGTTCCTGCTGCCCGGCGACATGGGCATCAAGGTGGGGCGCTCGATCTTCTTCCTCGTCGGCGCCGGCTTCTCGGCCGCGATCGGGTTCCTCGGCATGTGGCTCGCCACGCGCGCGAACGTGCGGGTCGCCGCGGCCGCGTCGCTGCCGGGCGGGCGGGCGGAAGGGGCGCGCATCGCGTTCCGGACCGGCGGGGTCGTCGGCATGTGCGTCGTCGGGCTCGGTCTGCTCGGTGCCGCGTCGGTCGTGCTGATCTACCGCGGCGAGGCACCCTCGGTGCTCGAGGGCTTCGGCTTCGGCGCCGCGCTGCTCGCGATGTTCATGCGCGTCGGCGGCGGCATCTTCACCAAGGCGGCCGACGTGGGCGCCGACCTCGTCGGCAAGGTCGAGCAGGGCATCCCGGAGGACGACCCGCGCAACGCCGCGACGATCGCGGACAACGTGGGCGACAACGTCGGTGACTGCGCCGGCATGGCCGCGGACCTGTTCGAGTCCTACGCGGTCACGCTCGTCGCCGCGCTGATCCTCGGCAAGGCGGCGTTCGGCGAGCAGGGCCTCGTGCTCCCGCTCATCGTGACCGCGATCGGCGCCCTCGTGGCGGTGCTCGGCGTCGTCATCACCAAGGTGCGCGGCAGCGAGAGCGGGCTCGCGGCGATCAACCGCGGGTTCTACACCGCGGCGCTCGTCGGCGTGCTGCTCGCGGCCGTCGCGTCCTTCGTCTACCTGCCCTCGACGTTCGCCGAGCTCACCGGCGGCACGGCCGGCCTGGAGACCCACGGCGGCGACCCGCGGATCATCGCGACGCTGGCCGTCGCGATCGGCGTCGTCCTCGCCGGGATCATCCTGTGGGTCACCGGCTACTTCACCGGCACGACGTCGAAGCCGACGCTGCACGTCGCACGCACGTCGCTCACCGGTGCCGCGACCGTCGTCCTCTCGGGCGTCGGCGTCGGCTTCGAGTCGGCCGTCTACACCGCGGGCATCATCGCGGCCGCGATCTGCGGGGTGTTCCTCCTCGCCGGCGGCTCGGTGTCGCTCGCGCTGTTCCTCATCGCGCTCGCGGGCTGCGGGCTGCTCACGACCGTCGGCGTCATCGTCGCGATGGACACGTTCGGCCCGGTCAGCGACAACGCGCAGGGCATCGCCGAGATGTCGGGCGACGTCACCGAGGAGGGCGCGCAGATCCTCACCGACCTCGACGCGGTCGGGAACACCACCAAGGCCGTGACCAAGGGCATCGCGATCGCGACGGCGGTGCTCGCCGCGACCGCCCTGTTCGGCTCGTACGCCGACGCGGTGGCCACGTCGCTGCGGGACGTCGGGGAGGCCGCGATCGACAGCGACATCGTCGCCGCGATGCTCAGCTACTCGGTCATCTCGCCGATCACGCTCGTCGGCGTGATCCTCGGCGGCGCGACGGTGTTCCTGTTCTCGGGCCTGGCGATCGACGCGGTGACCCGCGCAGCCGGCGCGATCGTGTTCGAGGTGCGCCGCCAGTTCCGGGAGAACCCCGGGATCATGACCGGCGAGGTCCGCCCCGAGTACGGCAAGGTCGTCGACATCTGCACGCGCGACTCGCTGCGGGAGCTCGCGACGCCGGGCCTGCTCGCGGCGTTCGCGCCCATCGCGGTCGGCTTCGGGCTCGGCATCGGCCCGCTCGCCGGGTTCCTCGCCGGCGCGATCGGCTCGGGCGTGCTCATGGCGGTGTTCCTCGCGAACTCCGGCGGCGCCTGGGACAACGCGAAGAAGATCGTCGAGGACGGCCACTACGGCGGCAAGAACTCCGAGGCGCACGCCGCCGTCGTCATCGGCGACACCGTGGGCGACCCGTTCAAGGACACCGCCGGCCCGGCGATCAACCCGCTGATCAAGGTCATGAACCTCGTGGCCCTGCTCATCGCCCCGGCGATCGTCGCGATCAGCGTCGGCGACGACGCGAACCACGCGCTGCGGCTCGCGATCGCGCTCGCCGCGACGGCCATCGCGTTCGGCGCGGTCATCGCCTCCCGGCTGCGCGCGGCGCGCGTCGACCAGGAGGGCCGCCTGGAGCACGAGACGCAGCTCGTGCGCTGACGTCCGGACCTGCGCGGGGCGACCCGCGCCGGGAGGTCACGAGGGGATCCGCCGGGGCCGGCGGGTCCC
Organism: Cellulomonas jepli; assembly: GCF_047229345.1. NCBI lineage: Bacteria > Bacillati > Actinomycetota > Actinomycetes > Micrococcales > Cellulomonadaceae > Cellulomonas > Cellulomonas jepli. The sequence goes on from NZ_JBFTER010000031.1 coordinate 8,589, forward strand.
CTCGTGCGTGTGCGGGCGGCCGCCGGGCCGACGAGCCGGCCGCACCAGGGACGGCCGGCTGACGCGCCGGCGCCACCCGGGACGGCCGTCCCGCGTGGACGGGCACGGGGGACCGGACGTCGTCGCCGGGCGCGTGCGGCGTCGAGGCGGTGAGATGGGCGCCATGCCGGTGCTGCGCGTCATGACGTACAACCTCAAGGGCCTCAAGCTCGACGCCCCCGCCGCGGCGGCGGTCGTGCGGGCCGCGGACCCGGACGTGGTCGGGGTCCAGGAGCCGCCGCGCGGGCCGCTCGGTCGGTGGCGGCTGCGCCGGTTCGCGCGCGACGCGGGGCTGCGGGTCGCGGTGGGTCACGGGGGCGCGCGCACGACCGCGCTGCTGGTGTCCCCGCGCGCGGGGCGGGTCGAGGACGCGCGAGCGGTGCGCCTGCCGTGGTTCGGCCCTCGGGAGCGCCGGACGGCGTGGACGCGCCGCGGCTACGCGCTCGCGACCGTCGACGGGGTGCGGGTCGTCTCGGTGCACCTCTCGCTCGACCGGCTCGAGCGCGCACGCCACCTGAGCCGCATCCTCGCCGAGGTCGAGGCGACGCCTGGTCCCTGCGTCGTCGTGGGGGACCTCAACGAGCAGCCCGGTGGCGAGACGTGGGGCCGGCTCGGCGCGCTCCTGCAGGACGCGCACGTCGCGGCGGCGGACGCAGGGCGTGCCCGGACGGTACCGGGCGCGGCAGGTGCCGCCCCGGGTGACGCGGCCGGCGGTGCGCCGGGCGGCGTCCGCGCGGAGCCCGCCCGCACGTTCAGCGCGGTGCGCCCACGGCGCCGGATCGACGCGGTGCTCGCGAGCCCCGACCTCGTGCCCCGCGCGGCGCACGTGCCCGACGACGACGCCGCACGTCGGGCGAGCGACCACCTGCCGATCGTCGCGGACCTCGAGCTGCCGGGCTGACCGGGAACGCGCCCGGGCGGAGGCTCACCGCTCGCCGCCGCCCCGGCTGCGCCCGCGGTGCCCGGAGAGCGGAGGCTCACCGCTCGCCGCCCCCGGCTGCGCCCGCGGTGCCCGGAGCGCGGAGGCTCACTCCTCGCCGGCACCCCCGGGCTGCGCCCGGGGCGCTCGGACCGGCGCGTCCCCGGGCAGCTCGCCAGCAGCCGTCGGGGTCGGTGCGGAGCCCGGGCGGAGCGGCAGCTCCTCGCCGTCGAGGATCAGCTGGCCGGCCTGCGCCTTGGTCTCGTAGACGTCGACGCTCCACAGCTCGCTCAGCGCGACGGCGTCCTCGTACGTGTAGCCCGCGTCCCAGAACGCGTCCCGGGGGTCGTCGCCCTCCACGGGGAGCCCGGACTCGCTGAGGTCGAGCGGGACCCGCGTGACGTCCTCGAGCGGCAGCGCCTGTCCCTCGAGCAGCAGCTGCCCGGCCTTCGCCTTCGTCTCGGTGACGCCGAGGTCCCACAGCGCGCTCAGCGCGTCGACGTCCTCGACTGTGTGGCCAGCGCCCCAGAACGCCTCGTACTGCTCGCGCGTGTAGCCGGCGGGCATGAACGACCAGTCGACCCCGACGGCCTGCGCGACGTTCTCGACCGCTCGCGCGACCTCCGAGTACGGGTTCGACGCGGCAGCGGCTCCCGCGCCGGCCACCGCGATCGCCGAGGTCACGACGCCCGCGGCGACGATGCGCCCGCCGCGGCGCCGGAACGTGCTGAGCGAGGACACCCCGGGGGCGTCGTCGAGCTGCGCCTCGATGCGGGCGGCCACGAGCGCGGGGTCAGGGTGCGCCGCGCCGCGGGCCTGGAGGGCCCGCGTGATCCGCAGGGCGAGCTCGTCCTCCGGCGAGGCGGCCGGGCCGCGGGGGGTGTCGGGGGAGCCGTCCGCGTCGGCTCGGCGGTACTCGCTCATGGCGTCTCCGGTCGGGTGGTCAGGTCGGTGCGCCGCAGCGTGGCGAGGGCGCGCGAGGCGTGGGAACGGACGGTCGCGGGGCTGGTGCCGAGGACGTCGGCGATCTCCGCGTCGTCGAGCCCCTCGTAGTAGCGGAGCACCAGGACGGTGCGCTGCCGCGGCGGCAGGTCGGCGAGCAGGCGCCACATCGCGTCGTCCTCGACGACGTGGTGCGCGTGGTCGCCCTGCGGGTCGGTGTGGGCGGCGAGCACGTCGTCTGCGGCAGGTCGCACGGTGCGCACGTGCCAGCGGCGCCGCCACGACAGGTGCTCGTTGGTGACCATGCGGCGCAGGTACAGGTCCGGGCGCTCGAGGAGCGCGATGCGGCCCCAGCGCACGTGCGCACGCAGCAGCACCTCCTGGACGAGGTCGGCGGCGGCGTGCCCGTCGCCGGTCAGCACCGTCGCGTACCGCAGGAGCCCGGGGAGCTGGCTGCGGACGACGTCGTCGAGCCGGCGACCCGAGGCGGCCGGGCGCTCCGCGGCACCCTCGCTGCGCACGAGGGCCGGTCGCCCGCGCTCTGCGGCGCCGACCGGTCCGGCGCCGCCCGGTCCGGCGCCGACCGGCCCGGCGCCGACCAGCCCGGCACCGACCGGCGCGGGGTCGGCGTGCCCGTCGGCCTGCGTGCGGCCGGGCGCCGCCGCGAGCCGTGGCCGGTCCATCACCGGGCGCAGCACCGGCACGGCGGCGCTGTCGGGCCCCGACACGCGCGGCCACGCCGTCACGGGCGCACCCCCGCGAGGTCGAGCAGCGCGCCGCGCGGGTCCCGGGCCGCGTCGGCGCGCGGCCGGGGCAGGGGCCGGGGGTCGTGGCAGCGGGTGAGCAGCGCCTCGACGAGTGCGGCGCGCCGCACCACGGCGTGGCCGTCGAGGTCGCCGGGCAGGATCCGCACCTCCAGGGTGTCGCGCTGCGGGCGTGGGCTCACGAGCTGGGTGAGGTTGACGTCGGCGTACTTGGTGAGCCCCGCGGAGCGGGCGACCGCCTGCAGGCGCGCCCATCCCGAGCGCTCCGCGGAATCCTCCCAGGGAAGCTCGACGAGGTCGAGGAGCGCGTCGGGGAGCGGGGCGAGCCGCCGGCACGCCGGGTTGGTGCCGAGCACGGTCCACAGCACCTCCCGCCAGTGGCCGAAGAGCCGGACGACGTTCGCGAGGCTCGCGGGCCGCCGGAACGGGGCGCCGTCCACGTGCAGGTGCACCGCCGCCTCGTGCGGCACCGTGAAGCCGAGCTCGCGTGCCGGAGAGAGCAGCCGCTCGAGCGCCGCGGCGTGCCCGGCCACGAGCGGCGGGGTGACGACCTCGCAGGGCCGCTCCCGCCCAGGAGGCAGCGGCAGCACCACCGCGACGCTGGCCCCGGTCGCGTCGTTGAGACGCGCCGCGGCGGGGAAGACCTCGGTCTCGACGCCGAACAGCGCCGCGGCGCCGTCGAGCACCGAGCTCAGCGGCGCGTCCGGGTCGGCGTGCCGCTCGACGAGGCGCAGCAGCCGCGCGTCGTCGCACAGCACCCGGTACCAGCCCCGGTGCCCGGGAAGCCCGCGCACCGGGGCCAGGTCGGCCTCGATCGTGATGTCGTCGACGAGGCGCGCGACCGGCTCCCCCTGCGGGTCGACCACGTCGAACGCCGGCGACAGGTGCCGGAACACCCCGACCCCCGGCACCGCCGACGGCTCGCTGTCCCCGTGGAACGAGCGCCGGACGCGGCCACCGCAGCGTGCGGCGATCTCGTCGGCGAGCACCTGCCGATCCGATCCGGGGGGTGCCAGCAGCTCGATCTCGAAGCCGGTACGCAACGTCAGCTCGTCCACAGGGCTCGTCTCCTCGGGGCGGGTCGTCGGGGTGCCGCGGCGGCGGCAGCCCGGAAGGCTCAGGCGGTGGGGGTCAGGACGCGGGCGTGCTGCCGGGCGCGATGGGCAGCTGCTCGCCGTCGAGGATCTTCTGCCCGGCGGTGGCCTTGGTCTCGTAGACGTCGGTGCTCCACAGCTCGCTCAGCGCGACGGCGTCCTCGTAGGTGTAGCCGGCGCCCCAGAACGCGTCGCGCGGGTCGTCGCCGTCGGGCACGGCCGCACCGGCATCGTCGAGTTCGACCGGCGTCCGGGGGCCGTCGAGCGGCAGCGCCTGCCCGTCGATCAGCATCTGCCCGGCCTTGGCCTTCGTCTCGACGACGTCGAGCTCCCAGAGCGCGCTCAGGGTGTCCACGTCGTCGGTGGTGTGGCCGCCGCCCCAGAACGCCTCGTACTGCGCCTGGGTGTAGCCCGCGGGCATGAACGACCAGTCGACCCCGGCGTCCGCGAGCGCGCCGGCGACGACGCGGGAGACGGGGGAGGCGGGGGCGACGGCCATCGCCGCCCCGGCGCCGGCGACGGACAGGCCGACGGCGACGACGCCGACGGTGACGAGGCGGCGGCGGTGGGAGCTGCGGGCGGCCGGCGCGGTGGTCGTGGTGCTCATGGTGTTCCTCCTGGGGGTGGTGCGCTTCTCGGTACCCCCTGAGAACGCGGCTCGGCGCCGTCCTGTGGAGCCGGTGGACGAACCGGTGTGTGGCGATCCTGCGGAGGACCTGCGCAGACGGGGGACGGGCCCCGGCGCGGTGCACGGCAGGATGGGCCGGTGACCGCTCCGACGCCCCGCTCCGACACTCCGCGCACCGACCCCGTGCTGCTCGACGCGCTGCGCGCGGACCTCACCGCCGCGGCGTACACGGTCGAGGGTGTCGAGGACCTCCTCGGCCCGCTCGCCGCCGCCGCGCTCCACCGGGAGGAGAGCGTCCCGGCGCTCCGGGTCACGGCCGCCACGACCGACCCGCGTGCTGCGCTCGTCCGGGCGTTCGTGCTGGGCGTCGACGTGCCCCGTGCCGCGCTGGAGCGGGCGCTCGGACGCCTCGGGGTGCACGGGGCCGAGGTGCTCGGGCTCGTCGAGGCCGCGGGTGCCGGGCCGGACGACGGCGTGCGCGCGCGCGTCGACCTGCGCCCCTACCAGGCGGCGGACGGTCTCGACGCGGGGCAGCCCGTGGACGGTGCGCCGGGTGCTGCGGGCGCCGACCGGGCCGGGAACCCCGGCGGCACCGTCGACTGGTGGGTCGCGTCCGACCTCGGCGAGCTCGCGACCGGCCGGGCGCTGCGCACGGACCACGTGCTGGGTGTCGGCGGCGCGTCGACGACGCTCGCGCAGGTCACCGTGCGGGACCCGCGCGCCCGGGCACTGGACCTCGGCACGGGCTGCGGCATCCAGGCGCTGCACGCCGCCCGGCACTCCCGGGCGGTCGTGGGGACCGACATCTCCCGCCGCGCGCTGGCGTTCGCCCGGTTCAACGCGGACCTCGCGGGGGTCGGGCGCGACCGGTTCGAGCTGCGCGCGGGCTCGATGCTCGGCCCGGTGAGCGGCCCGGACGAGCCGCGCTTCGACCTCGTCGTGTCGAACCCGCCGTTCGTCATCACGCCCCGCTCACCGGCGGCGGGAGCGCCGGGCGACGTCCCGCTCTACGAGTACCGCGACGGGGGGCGTGCGGGCGACGCGATCGTGCGTGAGCTGGTCACGGGGGTCGGCGCGGTGCTGGCGCCCGGCGGCGTGGCCCAGCTGCTCGGCAACTGGGAGGTGCGCCGCGGCGAGGAGTGGCACGAGCGCGTGGGGGAGTGGGTCGAGGAGTCGGGCCTCGACGGCTGGGTCGTCCAGCGCGAGCTGCAGGACCCCGCGCAGTACGCCGAGACGTGGATCCGCGACGGCGGCACGACGCCGGACAGGGACCCCGAGGCGTGGGCGCAGCGGTACGGGGCGTGGCTCGACGACTTCGCGTCGCGCGACGTCGAGGCCGTCGGCTTCGGGATCGTGACGCTGCGCCGCCCGCTCGACGGCCCACCGACGCTGCGCCGGCTCGAGGAGGTCACGGGCGGGGTCCGCCAGCCGCTCGGCCCGGCGATCGCGGCCTCGCTCGCGGCGCACACGTGGCTCGCGCGGCGGGACGACGACGCCCTCGCGCGCGAGCACCTCGTCGTCGCGCCCGACGTCACCGAGGAGCGCTACCTCACCCCGGGGCACGCTGACCCGAGCGTCGTGCTGCTCCGCCAGGGCGGCGCGTTCGGCCGGACGGTCCGCGCGGGGACCGCCCTGGCCGGGCTCGTCGGGGCGTGCGACGGCGAGCTCTCGGTCGGGCAGGTCGTGGGCGCGCTCGCGGCGCTGCTCGGCGTCGGGGCGGACGACGTGGCGGCCGACGTGCTGCCGAGCGTCCGCGGGCTCGTCCTCGACGGCCTGCTCGTGCCCGCGAGCGCCTGAGCCGTCAGCCGCGCGCGCCGGTCGCGGGGGTCCCCGCCTCCTGGTTGAGCACGAGCTCGACCTCGCCGCGCGCGAGCTCGAGCGTCGCGACCGCGGTCTGGGCCTGGGCGGCGTACCCGATGCGGTCGCTCGCGCGCAGGACGTCCCACACGGCGCCACCCTGCTCGGTGCCCATGAGGTCGACGAGCGCGTGCGCCTCCTCGATCAGCGCGTCGAGCTCGGAGCGCTGCGCGGCGAGGACCTGGGCGCCGGCCTCCTCCTCGAGCACGAGCGTCGCGGCCTCGACGCGGTCCGAGACCGAGAAGACCTGGCCGGGGATGGTGCAGTCGACCTCGGTCGAGAACAGGCCCGCGGCGTTGAACCGGGCCTCCTCCTGCGCGGCGCGCACGACCCACTCGTACGTGCGGCCGGTCTCCTCGATCACGAGGTAGCCGAGGCCGTCGGCAGCCATGACCTCGCTGAGGAGCCGGCCGTCGGACAGGAACGCCGCGGCGGTCAGGTCGCCCTCGGTCGCGGGCGTGCCCTCGACCTCGAGGCGCAGCTCGGAGTCGACGCCGGCGTACCCCGCGAGCTGCGCGGTCGCCTCGGTCGCGAGGCACTCGTCGCCCTCCGGCGCGGCGAGGTTCGTCAGGTGGAGCACGCGCTCCTGCCCGTCGAGCCGCACGCGCAGCGTGTCGCCGGACTCGACCGCGGTGACGGTCGCGATCGTCTCGTCGGGCCCCCGGTCGAGCAGGACGAACCCGGCGGCCCCCACGGCCACCACGAGCACGGCGGCGCCGGCGATCACGAGCTTGGTCCTCACGAGCGTTCCTTTCGACTGTCGCCGCCACGCGTCGGGGATCGGTCCCGGGCGCGGCAAAGTCGCCCGCCCGGCGACTGCACCGGACGGACGACTGTCGAGCGAGATGTGGTCGGACCATAGCGCCGGTGTGTGAACGCCACGTGTCGCGTCCGCGCGCCGTGTCACGCGTCCGGCGCAACGGGAGGCCCCGGGGCCTGCGGTTCACCCGGGTCCGCGGCCGGGAACGCCCGTGCGGGGCGCGCGCCGTCCGCCGTTGACCGTGGTCCGGCCCGGGGCCAGGGTGGGCGCATGGGCAGCCACGACCGGGGGACGCGCGCGTCGGACGAGGTCGCGACCGGTCCCCGCGAGCGCAGCGGCCGGCACGCGGGGCAGGCGTCCGGGTCGCCCGCGGTGCGCGCGACCGGTCTGCGCGTCGTGCGCGGGGGCAAGGGCGGCACGGTCGTCCTGCCCGGCCTCGACGTCACGGTCCCGGCGGGGCAGGTCGTCGGGCTGCTGGGGCCGAGCGGGAGCGGCAAGAGCACCTTCATGCGCGCGGTCGTCGGGGTCCAGGAGGTCGCCGGGGGAGCGGTCGAGGTGCTCGGGCTGCCCGCCGGGTCGCCCGCGCTGCGGCACCGCGTGGGGTACGTCACGCAGTCGCCGAGCGTCTACACGGACCTCACGGTCACCGAGAACCTGCGCTACTTCGCGGCGGTCGTCGGCGCCCGACCGGACGACGTCGCGCGCGTGCTCGACGACGTGGACCTCACCCGGCACGCGCGCCGGCGCACGGGCGGGCTCTCGGGCGGCGAGCTCGCGCGCGTGTCGCTGGCCGCGGCCCTGCTGGGCCGCCCGGACCTGCTCGTGCTCGACGAGCCGACGGTCGGCCTCGACCCGGTGCTCCGGCGGGACCTGTGGGACCTGTTCCGCCGGCTGCGCGACGGGGGGACGACGCTGCTGGTGTCGAGCCACGTGATGGACGAGGCGACGCGCTGCGACCGGCTCCTGCTGCTGCGCGAGGGACGGCTCGTCGCGGACACGGACCTGCCCGAGCTCCTCGCCCGCACCGGGGCGGCGGACGTCGAGCAGGCGTTCCTCACGCTCGTGGAGCGCGACGCGGCGGTCGCCGGGTGACCGCGCGCCTCACGCTCGCGACGGCCGCACGGGTGCTGTCGCAGCTCCGGCACGACCACCGCACCCTCGGGATCATGCTCGCGCTGCCGTGCCTGCTGCTGGGGCTCGTCGCGTGGATCTACGACGGCACGCCCGTGCTGGACCAGTTCGGCCCGCTGCTGCTCGGCCTGTTCCCGATGATCGTGATGTTCCTGGTCACGAGCGTGGCGACGCTGCGGGAGCGGACGACGGGCACGCTCGAGCGGCTCATGGCGACGCCGATCGGGCGGGGCGACGTCGTGGCCGGGTACGCGCTCGCGTTCGGGCTCGCCGCCGTGGTGCAGGCGCTCGTGCTGACCGGGGTCGCGGTCGGGCTGCTGGGCATGGACGTCGCCGGGCCGGTGTGGGCCGTCGGGCTGGTCGCGGTGCTGAACGCGGTCCTCGGCTCGACCCTGGGCCTGGCGGCCTCCGCGCTCGCCCGCACCGAGTTCCAGGCCGTGCAGCTCATGCCGGCGATCGTGTTCCCGCAGATCATCGTGTGCGGCATCCTGCTGCCGCGCGACCAGCTGCCGGCCGTGCTCGAGGCGGTCTCCCGGGTGCTGCCGCTCACCTACGGGGTCGACGCGCTGCAGGTGCTCGCGGCCGGCGGCGGGCTCGCCGACGTGCGGGGCGACGTGCTCGTCCTCACCGGCTTCATCCTCGCGGCGGTCGTGGTGGGGGCGACGACGCTCCGGCGGCGGACACCCTGACCGGGCGCGGCGGGCCCCGTCGGTAGTCTGGCGCCGTGACCACTCAGCAGAACGTCCGCGTCGCGGTGCTCGGTGGCGGGGTGATGGGCGAGACGGTCGTCTCGGCGCTCCTGTCGGCGGGCTGGTCCGCGGACGACGTCGACGTGACCGAGCAGTACGCCTCGCGCGCGACCGAGCTCGCGCAGCGGTACGGGGTCAACGCGTCGGACACGAACCCGGACACGGTCCGGCACGCCGAGGTCGTCGTCGTCGCGCTCAAGCCGAACGTCGTGGGGGCGGTGCTCGACGAGGTCGCGGGCTCGGTGCGGCCGGGGACGCTCGTCGTCACCGTCGCCGCGGGCCTGCCGGTCGCGTTCTACGAGCAGCGGCTGCCCGAGGGCACGCCCGTCGTCCGGGTCATGCCGAACACGCCCGCGGTCATCGGCCACGGCGCGAGCGCGATCGCGCCGGGCACGCACGCGACCGACGAGCACCTCGCGCTCGTCGAGCGGGTCCTCGGCGCGACCGGTCTCGTGGTCCGGGTCGCCGAGAAGGACCTCGACGCCGTCACCGCGATCTCGGGCTCCGGCCCCGCCTACGCGTTCTACGTGATCGACGCGCTCGCGGAGGCCGGCGTGCTGCTGGGGCTCACGCGTGACCTCGCGTCGCGGCTCGCGGTCGCGACGGTCGAGGGGGCCGCGGCCCTCGCGCAGCAGAGCGGCGAGCACCCGGTGGTGCTGCGCGAGCGGGTCTCCTCGCCGGGCGGGACGACCGTCGCGGGGGTGCGTGCGCTCGACGCCCACGGGGTGCGCGCGGGGATCCTCGCCGCCGCGGAGGCCGCGCGGGACCGCTCGCGCGAGCTCGCCGCCGAGTCGGCGAAGTAGGCACCGCCGTGACCGCCGGCGTGGGTACGCCGCGCCCGCCCGCGATGAGCGACGTCGCCCAGCTCGCGGGCGTCTCCCACCAGACCGTCTCCCGGGTGCTCAACGACCACCCGAGCGTGCGCGCGGAGACGCGGGAGCGCGTGCTCGACGCGATCGCGACGCTCGGCTACCGCCGCAACAGCGCCGCGCGCGCGCTGGTGACCCGGCGCTCGGGCACGATCGGCGTCGTGACGACGGGGTCGGTGCTGTACGGCCCGACGAGCACGCTCGTCGCGCTCGAGGAGGCCGCGCGCGACGCCGGCTACTTCGTGAGCGTCGCGACGATCAGCGTGTTCGACGCCGCGACGATGCACCGCGCGCTCGAGCACTTCATGGGGCAGGGCGTCGAGGGCATCGCGATCATCGCCCCGCAGGTCGAGGTCACCGAGGCGGTCGCGTCGTTCGACGCGCCGGTCCCGGTCGTGATGATCACGAGCTCGGCGCAGCCCGCCGGCTCGACGATCCGGACCGTGACGGTCGAGCAGACCGACGGCGCGCGGCAGGCGACCCGGCACCTGGCCGAGGCGGGCCACCGCGAGATCGTGCACCTCGCAGGCCCGCAGGACTGGTTCGACGCACGCGACCGGCTCGCGGGCTGGCGCGGGGAGTGCACCGAGCTCGGTCTCGCGGTCCCCGAGCACATCGAGGGCGACTGGACCGCCGAGCGCGGCTACGCCGTCGGGCTGCGGCTCGCGCGCGAGGGGGCGCCGAGCGCGGTCTTCGCGGCGAACGACCAGCTCGCGCTCGGCCTGCTGCGCGCGTTCTGGGAGAACGGGCTGCGCGTGCCGCAGGACGTCGCGGTCGTGGGCTTCGACGACGTCGCGGGCTCGGCGTACTTCATCCCGCCGCTGACGACGGTCCGCCAGGACTTCGCGGCGCTAGGGCGCCTGGCGATCGACGTGCTGAGCGACGCGCTGGCCGGGTCGGACGTCGCGCGCCCGGCCATCCCGGCGACGCTCGTGGTGCGGGCGAGCTCGGTGCTGCCCGCGGGCTGACGCTCAGCCCTGCTCGACCGGGATGTCCGTGAGCCGGAAGTCCACGTCCCCCTCGCCCGTGCCGCGCTGCAGGGTCACCGTCGCCGGCGAGCCGATCGCGGGGTAGACGACGGTGAACACGGCGGTCTGGCCCGGGTCGACCCGCTTCTTGGTGTCGATCTCGCACGCGCACGTGTGGACGACCCGGTCGATGTACGGCACCGGGTAGTCGAGCGGGTGCACCGCCGTGCCGCCCTGCAGCACGTGCAGCCCGCCCATGCTCGTGCCCTCGGAGCACGTGACGCCGCCGCGGGTGACGGAGCCTCCCTCGAAGAAGCTGGGTCCTCACGCGGAGCCGTCGGCGCCGGACTCGTTGGTCACCTCGACGGGCACGACGAGGTGCCCGTCGACCAGCCGCGCCCGGGAGGCCCGGACCCGGAAGTCGACCGGGCCGGCGTCGAGCCGGACGTCCTCCGCCCCGGTCGCGGTGAGCGCGGGTGAGGGTAGCCAGGGCGCTCGCGCAGCGTCGGCGCCGACCCGGACGGCGGTACGGACCGTGCGCGTGCACGGCGCGCCCGGGTCGCGGCGTGCACGGCGCGTCCGGCTCGCGCGGCCCACCCGCTGCCCGCTCTCGCCGCGGGCGAGCGGGTAGTCTCGGGGGTCGTCGCGGCGCACCTCGTGCTGCGGGCGAGCAGCTGCCGGCCCCCGGTTCACAGGGCCGGCGGGACCGGGGGCCCGAGGCGTGCGGTGACGCGCGAGGCGGACCCGCTCCTGCTTGACTTCCCTCATGTGAGCGTTAACATTGACGCGCCGCGGTGATCTGCCGACGGCGCCCCCGGACCGGCGCGCCGCCGCAGCCGCCGGGTGCCCACCACGTCACGGACCGGAGCGACATGGCCGTCGATCCCCAGCACGCCCTCGACCCGCGCGCCGCGATCACGCAGGGCGCGACCGCCCTCGGCATCGAGCTCGGCTCGACCCGGATCAAGGCCTGCCTCGTCGCCCAGGACGGCACGGTGCTCGCGAGCGGCAGCCACGACTGGGAGAACCAGTACGTCGACCGCGTGTGGACGTACTCCCTCGACGCGGTCTGGACCGGCCTGCAGGAGTGCTACGCCGCCCTGCTCGCCGACGCGGAGCAGCGGCACGGCGTGCGGCCGACGACGTTCGGTGCGCTCGGCGTGTCCGCGATGATGCACGGCTACCTCGCGTTCGGCGCCGACGGCGAGCTGCTCACCCCGTTCCGCACGTGGCGCAACACGACCACCGAGCGCGCCGCGACCGAGCTCACCGAGCTGTTCGGCTACAACATCCCGCTCCGCTGGTCCGTCGCCCACCTGTACCAGGCGGTCCTGGACGACGAGCCGCACGTCCCCGCCGTCGCGTCCGTCACGACGCTCGCGGGCTACGTCCACCGCGCGCTCACGGGCCGGCACGTGCTGGGCGTGGGCGACGCGTCGGGCATGTTCCCGATCGACCCGGCGACCCGCACCTACGACGCGCGCCTGCTCGGGCTGTTCGACGAGCGCGTCGGCGCCCGCCGCCCGGGCCTGCGGCTCACCGAGCTGCTCCCCGAGGTGCTCGTGGCCGGCCAGGAGGCCGGCCGGCTCACGGCCGAGGGCGCCGCGCTGCTCGACCCCACCGGGACGCTGCAGCCCGGCCTCCCGCTGTGCCCGCCGGAGGGCGACGCGGGCACCGGCATGGTCGCGACCAACGCCGTCGCGCCGCGCACGGGCAACGTCAGCGTGGGCACGAGCATCTTCGCCATGGTCGTCCTCGAGCGGCCGCTCGCGCGGGTCCACGACGAGCTCGACCTCGTGACGACGCCCGCGGGCGACCTCGTCGCGATGGTGCACTGCAACAACGGCGCGAGCGAGCTCGGGGCGTGGGCCGAGGTGTTCGGCCGGTTCGCGACCGTCCTCGGCTCCCCGGCGGCGCCGGACGAGGTCTTCGGGGCGCTGCTCCGCGAGGCGCTCGAGGGCGAGAGCGACGGCGGCGGCCTGCTCGCCTACAACTACCTCTCGGGCGAGCCGATCACCGGCCTGGCCGAGGGGCGCCCGCTCGTCGTGCGCACGCCCGGCAGCCGGCTCACGCTCGCCAACTTCGTGCGGACCCAGGTGTACGGCGCGTTCGGGACACTGAGCCTCGGCATGCGGGTGCTCGAGGCGGAGGGCGTCGGCATCAGCACGCTCTTCGCGCACGGCGGCATGTTCCGCACCGCGGGCGTCGCCCAGCGGCTGCTCGCCGCCGCGGTCGGCGCCCCCGTGGCGGTCGCGCGGACGGCGAGCGAGGGCGGGCCGTGGGGCATCGCGGTGCTCGCGGCGTACCTCGCCGCCGCCGACGAGCTCGAGCTCGGCGCCTTCCTCGACGCGAGGATCTTCGGCGACGCGGCGGCGGACGTCGTCGAGCCCGACCCGGCCGACGTCGCGGGCTACGCGACGTTCCTCGACCACTACGTCGCCGGCCTGGCGATCGAGCGCGCCGCGGTCGAGGCGATCGGCCACCAGGACCGACCTGCCCGCGCCTGAGCGAGCAGGACGACACGACGCAGGAGGACGGGCATGACGCGAACCCTGGACGGCTACCCGCAGGAGGTGCGCGACGTCGTCGCGCGCACGCGCGAGGTGGTCTCGACCCTGCACGCCGAGCTCCCGCGCTGGGGCCTGGTGGTGTGGACGGCCGGCAACGTCTCGCAGCGCGTCGTCGTCGACGCCGCCGGACCCGGGGAGGACGACCTGTTCGTCATCAAGCCGAGCGGGGTCACGTACGACGAGCTCACGCCGGGGTCGATGGTGGTGTGCGACCTCGACGGGAACCTCGTCGACGGGACCCGCGCGCCCTCGTCCGACACCGCCGCGCACGCGTACGTGTACCGGCACATGCCCGAGGTGGGCGGGGTCGTGCACACCCACTCGACGTACGCGACGGCCTGGGCGGCGCGCGCCGAGCCCGTGCCGTGCGTGCTGACGATGATGGCCGACGAGTTCGGCGGGGACATCCCGGTCGGCCCGTTCGCGCTCATCGGCGACGACTCGATCGGCCAGGGCATCGTCGAGACGCTGCGGGACTCGCGCAGCCCCGCGGTCCTGATGCGCAACCACGGGCCGTTCACGATCGGGAAGGACGCCAAGGCCGCGGTCAAGGCCGCCGTCATGGTCGAGGAGGTCGCACGTACCGTGCACATCTCCCTCCAGCTCGGCACCCCGCTGCCGATCGGACAGGCGGACATCGACTCGCTGTACGCCCGGTACCAGAACGTCTACGGGCGCACGCCCGCAGCGACCGACGAGCCGGCGACGTCGCCGGTCACGCCCACAGAGCAGGAGAGCACGCGATGACGAAGCCGTACGCGGACCGCGAGGTCTGGTTCCTCACGGGGAGCCAGGACCTGTACGGCGAGGAGACGCTGCGCCAGGTCGCGGAGCAGTCGCAGGCGATCGCGCGCGAGCTCGACGACTCCTCGGACGTCCCGGTCAGCATCGTCTGGAAGCCGGTCCTCAAGGACTCGGCATCGATCCGCCGGGCCGCGCTCGACGCGAACGCGGACGACCGGGTCATCGGCGTGATCGCGTGGATGCACACGTTCTCGCCCGCGAAGATGTGGATCGCCGGCCTCGACGCGCTGCGCACCCCGCTGCTGCACCTGCACACGCAGGCGAACGTCGAGCTCCCCTGGGACACGATCGACTTCGACTTCATGAACCTCAACCAGGCCGCGCACGGCGACCGCGAGTTCGGGTACATCCAGTCGCGCCTGAACGTCGCGCGCAAGACCGTCGTCGGGCACGTGAGCAACCCCGTCGTCCAGCGGCGCATCGGCACGTGGGTCCGGGCGTCGGCGGCGTGGGCCGCGACGCACGAGCTGAAGCTCGCCCGCTTCGGCGACAACATGCGCAACGTCGCCGTCACCGAGGGTGACAAGACCGAGGCGGAGCTGCGGTTCGGCGTCTCGGTGAACACGTGGGGCGTCAACGACCTGGTCGCGGCGGTCGACGCCGTCGCCGAGGACGCGATCGATCCGCTGGTCGCGGAGTACGAGGACCTGTACGACGTCGCGCCCGAGCTGCGCCGCGGCGGCGAGCGCCACGAGTCGCTGCGCTACGGCGCACGCCAGGAGCTCGCGCTGCTGCAGCTGCTCGGGGACCTCGGCGCCACGGCGTTCACGACCAACTTCGAGGACCTCGGCGCCCTGCGCCAGCTCCCGGGTCTCGCGGTCCAGCGGCTCATGGCGCAGGGCTTCGGCTTCGGCGCGGAGGGCGACTGGAAGACGGCCGTGCTCGTGCGCGCCGCCAAGGTGATGGGTGCCGGGCTGCCCGGCGGCGCGTCGCTCATGGAGGACTACACGTACGACCTGACGCCGGGCGACGAGAAGATCCTGGGCGCGCACATGCTCGAGATCTGCCCGACGCTCACGACGTCGCGCCCGTCGCTCGAGGTGCACCCGCTGGGGATCGGCGGCAAGGAGGACCCGGTCCGCCTGGTCTTCGACACCGACCCGGGCCCGGGCGTCGTCGTCGCGCTCTCGGACATGCGTGACCGCTTCCGGCTCACGGCCAACGCGGTCGACGTGGTCGCCCCCGACGCGGCCCTGCCGAACCTGCCCGTCGCGCGTGCCGTGTGGCGTCCGCAGCCGGACTTCTCGACGTCCGCCGAGTCGTGGCTCACGGCCGGCGCCGCGCACCACACGGTGCTCACGACGGCGGTCGGGGTCGAGGCGTTCGAGGACTTCGCCGAGATCGCGCGCACGGAGCTGCTGGTCATCGACCAGGACACGACCCGTCGCGGGTTCCGCGAGCAGGTCCGCTGGAACGCCGCGTATTACCGACTCGCGCAGACGATCTGAGGCCCACTCCTTTCGTTCGACATGTGAATGCAAGCGCACCCCGGTCCTCGGGTGAGGACCGGGGTGCAGTAGCGCCCGGGGGTCGGCAGGTGAGACGTGGGAGCGCTCCTGGCCTGCGGAAACTCACCCGCCCTCGTTATCAACTTGCAACGCGATCGCCCGGTCCCTGCCTTGACTTCTTGAATCCAACGTCAGGACACTGGTCCAGCACGCTTCCCCGTGCACACGGTGGCGTCCCCAGC
The DNA here is from genome assembly GCF_047229345.1 of Cellulomonas jepli. NCBI lineage: Bacteria > Bacillati > Actinomycetota > Actinomycetes > Micrococcales > Cellulomonadaceae > Cellulomonas > Cellulomonas jepli. Next base: position 24,373 of record NZ_JBFTER010000031.1, read on the forward strand.
GCCGCCGGTGAGCTCCCGGCCCAGGGCGGAGTCGCCCCGGAGCACGGACCACCACACCGCAGCACCCTCTCGAGGAGGAGATGGTCATGAAGAGGTTCAAGTTCGCAGCAGTTGGTGCTGCTCTCGTGCTCAGCCTGACGGCATGCGCAGGCGAGGGCGCCGGCAGCACGTCCGACGAGTCCGCCGGTGCCGGCAGCGACGACGGCCAGAAGTCCGTCGGCGTGGCCATGCCGACCGAGACGTCGGAGCGCTGGATCGCCGACGGCAACGCCGTCAAGGAGGGCCTCGAGGGCGCCGGCTACACCGTCGACCTCCAGTACGCCGGCGACGACATCCCCACCCAGTCGCAGCAGATCGACCAGATGATCACCAAGGGCGTCGACCTGCTCATCGTCGCCTCGATCGACGGCACCGCGCTCTCGAGCCAGCTCCAGGCCGCGGCCGACGCCGGCATCCCGGTCATCGCGTACGACCGCCTGATCCGCGACACCGAGAACGTCGACCACTACGTCACGTTCGACAACTACAAGGTCGGCGTCCAGCAGGCCACGTCGCTGCTCGTGGGCCTCGGCCTGCAGACGGCCGACGGCGCCGAGGGCACCGCGACCGGCCCGTTCAACGTCGAGCTCTTCGCGGGCTCGCTGGACGACAACAACGCGCACTTCTTCTGGGACGGCGCGTTCGACACGCTCAAGCCGTTCATCGACTCCGGCAAGATCGTCGTGCCCTCGGGCCAGACGACGATCGAGCAGGCGGCCACGCTGCGCTGGCTCCAGGAGACGGCGCAGAAGCGCATGGAGGACCTGCTCACGGGCTCGTACTCCGGCGGCCAGAAGGTCGACGGCGTGCTCTCGCCGTACGACGGCATCTCGCGCGGCATCATCACGGCGCTGCAGAACGCCGGCTACGGCTCCGGCGACTCGGCCATGCCGATCATCACCGGCCAGGACGCCGAGATCGCCTCCGTCAAGCTCATCCGTGACGGCGTGCAGTTCTCGACGATCTTCAAGGACACCCGCAAGCTCGCGGCCCAGGCCGTCGCGGCGTCCGAGGACTTCCTCTCGGGCAACGAGCCCGAGGCGAACGACACGAAGACGTACCACAACGGCGTCAAGGTCGTCCCGTCCTTCCTGCTCGAGTCGGACATCGTCTACGCCGACAACATCCAGTCGCTCCTGATCGACACGGAGTACTGGACCGAGGAGCAGGTCGCGTCCGGCCAGGCGTGACCTGACCCGACCACCGGCGCCCCCGGGCGCACCGGTACCCAGCCCGCCGGGCAGCACACCACCGTGCTGCCCGGCAGGGCTGCGGACCCCCACTCCGCACCTAGTAGGACGGTCGAGCATGACCACCCAGAACATCCTGGAAATGCACTCCATCACCAAGACCTTCCCCGGGGTCAAGGCGCTGCAGGACGTCTCGCTCGCCGTGCGGCGCGGTGAGATCCACGCGATCTGCGGCGAGAACGGTGCCGGGAAGTCGACGCTGATGAAGGTGCTCTCGGGGGTCTACCCCGCGGGCACGTACGACGGCGAGATCCGCTTCGAGGGCGAGACGGTCGAGTTCGGCTCGATCAACGACTCCGAGGACCGCGGGATCGTGATCATCCACCAGGAGCTCGCGCTCGTGCCGTTCCTGTCGGTCGCGGAGAACATCTTCCTGGGCAACGAGCGCCAGGGCCGCGGGCTCATCGACTGGAACCGCACGAACCACGAGGCAGCCGAGCTCCTCGCGCGCGTCGGCCTCCACGAGAACCCCGTGACGCCCGTCGGCCAGCTCGGCGTCGGCAAGCAGCAGCTCGTCGAGATCGCCAAGGCGCTGTCGAAGCGCGTCAAGCTGCTGATCCTCGACGAGCCGACCGCGGCGCTCAACGACTCCGACTCGGCGCACCTGCTGGGCCTGCTGCGCCAGCTCCAGCAGCAGGGCATCACGTCGATCATGATCTCCCACAAGCTCAACGAGATCGCCGAGGTCGCCGACTCCACGACGATCATCCGCGACGGCCGCACGATCGAGACCCTCGACATGCAGGCCGACGCGGTCACGCAGGAGCGCATCATCAAGGCGATGGTCGGCCGTGACCTCGACCACCGGTACCCCGAGCACACGCCCACGATCGGTGCCGAGGTCCTGCGGGTCGAGGACTGGACGGTCTACCACCCCACGCAGGTCGACCGCGTCGTCGTCGACCACGCGAACCTCGACGTGCGCGCCGGCGAGATCGTCGGCATCGCGGGGCTCATGGGTGCCGGGCGCACCGAGCTCGCGATGAGCCTGTTCGGGCGCAGCTACGGCCGCAACATCTCCGGCAAGGTCTTCCTGCACGGCAAGGAGATCCAGACCCGGACCGTCTCCGAGGCGATCGACCACGGCATCGCGTACGCGACCGAGGACCGCAAGAAGTACGGCCTCAACCTCATCGAGGACATCCGCTCGAACGTCAGCGCGGCGAACCTCGGCGGGATCTCGAAGCTCGGCTGGATCAACGGCAACGAGGAGATCAAGGTCGCCGAGGAGTACCGGGCGAGCATGAACATCAAGTCGCCGACGGTCATGGCCCTCACGGGCAAGCTCTCCGGCGGCAACCAGCAGAAGGTCGTGCTGAGCAAGTGGATCTTCACCGATCCCGAGGTGCTCATCCTCGACGAGCCGACGCGCGGGATCGACGTCGGCGCCAAGTACGAGATCTACACCATCATCAACGGCCTCGCCGACGCGGGGAAGGCGGTCGTCGTCATCTCCTCCGAGCTCCCTGAGCTGCTCGGGATCTGCGACCGGATCTTCACGCTGTCCGCCGGTCGCATCACCGGCGTGCTCACGCGCGAGGACGCGACGCAGGAAGGCCTCATGGAGCTCATGACCAAGGAAAGGGAGACAGTCCGATGACTGCGGTATCGGCCTTCAGGGAGATCTTCACGCGCAACCTGCGCCAGAGCGGCATCTACATCGCGTTCGTCGCGATCGTCGGCCTGTTCGCGATCCTCACCGACGGCGTCCTGCTCAGCCCGATCAACCTCACGAACATCGTGCTGCAGTACTCCTACATCCTGATCCTCGCGATCGGCATGGTGATCGTGATCATCGCCGGGCACATCGACCTGTCGGTCGGCTCGGTCGTCGCGCTGACGGGTGCCGTCTCCGCGGTCCTGGTGATCAAGAGCGGCCAGCCGTGGTGGGTCGGCATCCTCGCGGCGCTCGCCGTCGGCATCCTGGTCGGCGCCTGGCAGGGCTTCTGGGTCGCCTACGTGGGGATCCCCGCGTTCATCGTGACGCTCGCCGGCATGCTCCTGTTCCGCGGCATGACGCTCCAGGTGCTCCAGAACATCTCGCTCTCGCCGTTCCCGGCGGAGTACCAGAAGGTCGCCGGCGGGTTCCTCAACGGCTTCCTCGGCGGGCAGGGCTTCGACGTCTTCACGCTCGTCATCGCCGCCCTCGCGGTGGTCGGCTACGCGGTGAGCTCGTTCCGCTCGCGCGTCGCCCGCCTGCGCTACAAGCAGACCGTCGAGGCGTTCCCGCTGTTCGTGCTGCGCATCGTCCTGATCGGCGCCGTCGTCATGGCGTTCGCCTACCAGCTCTCGCGCAGCCGCGGCCTCCCGATCGTGCTCATCATCCTCGGCGTGCTCGTGCTCGCCTACTCGGTGATCACGAACCGCACGGTGTTCGGCCGGCACGTGTACTCGATCGGCGGCAACCTGCACGCCGCGCAGCTCTCGGGCGTCAAGGTCAAGAAGGTCAACTTCTGGATCTTCGTGAACATGGGTCTGCTCTCGGCGATCGCCGGCGTCGTGTACTCCTCGCGCTCGAACGGCGCGCAGCCCGCGGCCGGCAACATGTTCGAGCTCGACGCGATCGCCGCGTGCTTCATCGGTGGCGCGTCGACGACCGGTGGTGTCGGCAAGGTCACCGGCGCGATGGTCGGTGGTCTGATCATGGGCGTCATGAGCAACGGCATGCAGCTCATGGGCATCGACCAGTCGGTCCAGCAGATGATCAAGGGCCTCGTGCTGCTGCTGGCCGTCGCGTTCGACATCTACAACAAGCGCCGCGCGAGCACCGCGCGCAGCTGACGCAGGCGGGCCGCCGAGCAGGCGGTCGAGGAAGGGCCCCCGTGCACCGTGCGCACGGGGGCCCTTCCTGCGTCTGCGCCGTCGCCTGCCGGAGCGCGGCTCAGGCGGTGGTGAACGCCTCGGTCACGAGGGCCGCGACGCGCGCGACCACCGCCGAGCTCGCCTCGACCGAGCCGGTGCCGGCCACGGCCGGGGAGGTGTAGACGGCGAGCACGACCGGGGCCCCGGCGGGCGGCCAGAGCACCCCGACGTCGTGCACCTCGCCGTTCGGGCCCGTGCCGGTCTTGTCCCCGACGGTCCACCCCTCGGGGACGCCGGCACGGATCCGGTCCTCGCCCGTGGTGCTGCCGCGCATCCACCCGACGAGCGGGTCGCGGCTCTCGGGCGGCAGGCCCTCCTCGACGGCGAGGAGCCGCAGGTCGGCGGCGACCTGCGCGGGCGTCGAGGTGTCGCGCTCGTCGCCGGGTGCGCCCTGGTTGAGCTCGGGCTCGAGCCGGTCGAGGCGCGTGAGCTCGTCGCCGAGCGTGCGCACGTACGCGGTCACGCCGGCCGGGCCGCCGACGAGGGTCATGAGCGCGTTGGCGGCGGTGTTGTCGCTCTGCGTGATCGCCGCGTCGCACAGCACCGCGACGGGCAGCTCACCGCCCTCGTGCTCCGCGGTCACGGGGGAGTGGTCGACGACCTGACCGGCCGGGATCGGGACGGGCTCGCCGAGCAGCGCGGGGCGCTCGGCGCGCAGCGCGAGGGCGGCCGCGACGACGAGCACCTTCGCCGTCGAGCAGAGCAGCACGCGCTCGTCGGCCCGGTGCCCGACGACGGCGCCGGTCCCGGTGTCGATCGCGGCGACCCCGAGGGTCAGCCCCGACTCGGTCTCGAGCGCGGCGAGGGCGGCCTGGACCCCGGCGGTGTCGATCGCGGGGGCGCCCTGCGCGGACGACGCGGTCGGGGCCCCGGTGGGCGACGGCGTCGCCGTCGCCGTGGCCGCGGCGTCGGGGGAGCCGGGCGTGCACCCGACGAGCGGCACCACGAGGCCCGCGAGCCCCGCGAGGAGGACCGTGCGCCGCGTGGGGCTGCCGGCGTGCGGCGTGCGCGCCGCGGCGTCCCTGGTCGGGGCGGGCCGCGCCGTGCGGGCCGTGCCGGTCGTCGTGCCGGTCGTGCCGGTGGTGGTGGGCGTGCGCCAGACGTGCGCTCCGTCGTGCATGCCGGTCCTCTCGTCCCTGCGGCCCCCGTCGCGGGTGATCCTACGGACGCATCCGGGACCTTCGTCTCGTGCGGCGTTACCAAGCCGTGATCCAGAGTCTCTTGTCATCCGACATGTGAGCGCTAACATCGGGTACAACGGGTCGAAGACGACTCGGCGTTGCTGCTCAAGGAGGAGAAGCATGGTCAGCAGGAAGAACGCTCGGCACCGCCTCGCGGGTGCGTTCGCCGGCGTCGCGGTGCTCGCGCTCGGCCTCACCGCGTGCGGTGGCGGGGACACGGACGCCGGCGGGGACGCCGACGCGACCGGTGACTCCGGCAGCGGCGACCTCATCACCGTCGGGTTCTCCCAGGTCGGCGCCGAGAGCGGCTGGCGCGCGGCGAACACGAAGTCGATCCAGGAGACCCTGACCAAGGAGAACGGCTTCGACCTCAAGTTCTCCGACGCGCAGCAGAAGCAGGAGAACCAGATCCAGGCGATCCGGTCCTACATCGCGCAGGGTGTCGACGTCATCGCGTTCTCCCCGGTCGTCGAGTCCGGCTGGGACACGGTGCTCGAGGAGGCCAAGACGGCCGGCATCCCGGTCGTCCTGACGGACCGCGCGGTCGACTCCGAGGACGAGTCCCTCTACGTGAGCTTCCTCGGCTCCGACTTCGTCGTCGAGGGAGAGAAGGCCGGCCAGTGGGTCGTCGACGAGTACGGCGACGAGGAGGTCAACATCGTCGAGCTCCAGGGCACGACCGGTGCCGCGCCCGCCAACGACCGCAAGGCCGGCTTCGAGTCGGTCATCGAGGGCCACGACAACCTCAAGATCATCGCCTCGCAGACCGGCAACTTCACGCGCTCCGAGGGCAAGACCGTGATGGAGGGCTTCCTCCAGGCGAACCCGGACATCGACCTCGTCTTCGCGCACAACGACGACATGGGCCTGGGCGCGCTCGAGGCCATCGAGGCCGCGGGCAAGGTGCCGGGCGTCGACATCAAGATCGTCGCGGTCGACGCGGTCAAGGACGGCATGCAGGCGCTGGCCGACGGGAAGTTCAACTTCCTCGTCGAGTGCAACCCGCTGCTCGGCCCGCAGCTCGCCGAGATCGTCAAGCAGGTCGACGCCGGTGAGACGCCCGAGAAGCGGATCATCACCGAGGAGACCACGTTCACCCAGGAGCAGGCCAAGGAGGCCCTGCCCACCCGGGAGTACTGACCCCGCGACCTCGACCGGCCCGCCGCCGCCGCGCTCCACCCGTGGCGGCGGCGGCGGACCGGACGAGACCACCGTGCACCGTGGCGGTGCCCCCGCCGCTGCGGTGCACGGTGCTCGCCCCGGGCCCGCGCGCCCGAGCCCCCGAGCGACACCCGCACCGCGTCGTCCTGCCGGAAGGTCAGCCCGTGAGCCAGCCCACCCCCGTCGTCGAGATGCGTGGCATCTCCATCGAGTTCCCCGGCGTCAAGGCGCTCCAGGAGGTCGACTTCACGCTCCGCCCCGGCGAGGTGCACGCCCTCATGGGCGAGAACGGCGCCGGCAAGTCGACGCTGATCAAGGCCCTCACGGGTGTCTACGCGATCGACTCCGGCAGCATCGTCGTCGACGGCGCGCCCCACACGTTCGCCGGCCCCGCCGCGGCCCAGGCCGCGGGGATCAGCACGGTGTACCAGGAGGTCAACCTCTGCACGAACCTCACGGTCGCGGAGAACGTCATGCTCGGCCACGAGCCCCGGCGGCTCGGCGCGATCGACTGGCGCGCCACGCGCCGCGCCGCCGCCGAGCACCTGGCGCGGCTCGACCTCACGATCGACCCGTCGTCGCTGCTGTCGACGCACTCCATCGCGGTCCAGCAGCTCGTCGCGATCTCGCGCGCGATGGTCGTCGACGCGAAGGTCCTCATCCTCGACGAGCCCACGTCGAGCCTCGACGCCGACGAGGTCCGCCAGCTCTTCGCGGTCATGCGCACGCTGCGCGCCCGCGGCGTCGCGATCCTGTTCGTCAGCCACTTCCTCGAGCAGGTCTACGAGATCAGCGACCGCATGACGATCCTGCGCAACGGCCGGCTCGTCGGGGAGTACGCGACCGCCGAGCTGCCGCGCCTCGAGCTCGTGTCGAAGATGATCGGCACGTCGATGCAGGTCCTCGAGCAGCTCGAGGAGGCCCCGAAGCGCTCGGTGGCCGCGCGCGCCGACACCACGCCGTACCTGCAGGCGATCGGCCTGGGCCGGAGGGGCTCCATCGAGCCGTTCGACCTCGACGTCTACGCGGGCGAGGTCGTCGGGCTCGCGGGCCTGCTCGGCTCGGGCCGCACCGAGCTCGCGCGGCTGCTCGCGGGCGCCGACCGCGCGGACACCGGGCAGCTCGTCGTCGAGCGGGTCCCGACGCGCCTGCGCACGCCGCGCACGGCGCTCGGCCACAAGATCGCGTTCTCCTCGGAGGACCGCAAGGGCGAGGGCGTCATCGGCGACCTGACCGTCCGGGAGAACATCATGCTCGGGCTCCAGGCCGAGCGCGGGTGGGCCCGGCGGATCTCCGCGAAGCGGGCCGACGAGGTCGTCACGACGTACGTCGAGGCGCTCGGCATCCGCCCCGCCGACCCCGACGCGCTGCTGCGCAACCTCTCGGGCGGCAACCAGCAGAAGGTGCTGCTCGCCCGCTGGTTGGCGACGGCCCCGCGCCTCCTCGTGCTCGACGAGCCGACGCGCGGGATCGACGTCGGCGCGAAGGCGGAGATCCAGCGGCTCGTCGCCGAGCTCGCCGCGGACGGCATGGCGGTCGTGTTCATCTCGGCCGAGCTCGAGGAGGTCCTGCGCCTGAGCCACCGCATCGCGGTGCTGCGGGACCGCGTGAAGATCGCCGAGGTCACCGGCGACGAGGTCGAGCTCGACCAGGTCGTCGAGCTCATCGCCAGCGGAGGACGGTCATGAAGGACGCACTGACGACGTTCACGCGCAGCCGGATCTTCTGGCCGGTCGCGGCGCTGGTCGCGCTGCTTGTCGCGAACACCCTGAAGACCAGCAGCTTCCTGAGCGTGCGGGTCCAGGACGGTCACCTGTTCGGTGCCCTCGTCGACATCGCGCGCAACAGCTCGCCGCTGCTCCTCGTCGCGCTCGGCATGACGCTCGTGATCGCCACGCGCGGGATCGACCTCTCGGTCGGTGCGGTCGTCGCGATCTCCGGGGCGGTCGCGTGCTCGTTCATCGCGTCGTTGCCCGACCCGGCGAGCCCGGTCACGGTGCTCACGGCGGTCGGGATCGCGATCGCGCTGTCGCTCGTGCTCGGGGTGTGGAACGGGTTCCTCGTGTCCGTGGTCGGGATCCAGCCGATCATCGCGACGCTCGTGCTGATGACCGCGGGCCGCGGCATCGCGATGCTCATCACGGGCGGCCAGATCACGACCGTGAACTCCCCGCCGTTCAAGGCGATCGGCTCGGGCTTCTGGTTCGGCCTGCCGGTCGCGGTGTGGGTCGCCGGCATCGTGTTCGTCGCGGTCGCCGTGCTGACGCGCCGCACGGCCCTGGGGATGCTGCTCGAGTCGGTCGGCATCAACCCGGCTGCCTCGCGCCTCGCGGGCGTGCACGCGCGGACCCTGATCTGGACGGCCTACGCGCTCGCCGCGACGTTCGCCGGCATCGCGGGCCTCATGATCAGCTCGAACGTGATGGCGGCCGACGCGAACAACGCCGGCCTGTTCATCGAGCTCGACGCGATCCTCGCGGTCGTCATCGGCGGCACGTCGCTCGCGGGCGGCAAGTTCTCGCTCTCGGGCACCCTCGTCGGGGTCCTGGTGATCGTCACCCTCACGCTGACCGTGACGATCCTCGGCGTCCCGCCGTCGGTCACGCCGCTGTTCAAGGCCGTCGTCGTCATCGCGGTGTGCCTCCTGCAGTCCCCGGTCGTCCGAGCCAAGCTCGCCGCGCGCCGACGCCCCGCCGTCGTCGCGCCCGTCCCCGCGAAGGTCGGTGCCTGATGATCACCCACGAGATCGAGAGCACGCCGAGCCCCACGGGCGGCACGCAGCCGCGCGCCGGCGGCGGTGTGCGCGAGGCCGTGACCCGCGTCGCCTCGGCGCTGCACCTCGACCGCCGCTACATCCCGGTGATCGGCACGCTCGTCGTGCTGCTCGGCATGTTCGCGCTCGGGGCGAGCCGCTACGAGAACTTCCTCTCGGGCCGCGTCATCTCGAACCTGCTGATCAACAACTCCTACCTCGTGGTGCTCGCGGTCGGCATGACGTTCGTGATCCTCGCGGGCGGCATCGACCTGTCGGTCGGGGCGGTCGTCGCGCTCTCCGGCATCACCGCGGCGTCGCTGTTCCAGAGCGGCTGGCCCGCGCCCGTCGTGATCCCGCTCGTGATCCTCATCGGCTCGGTGCTCGGGCTCGTCGTGGGCGTCATGGTCCACGTGTTCGAGATACAGCCGTTCATCGCGACGCTGGCTGCGATGTTCCTGGCCCGCGGGCTCGCGTACGTCGTGAGCCTGTCGTCGATCCCGATCACCGACGAGACGATCGTGTGGCTCTCGAGCACGCGCATCCCGATCGGGGAGACCTGGTCGCTCACGCCGAGCGGCATCATCGCGCTGCTGGTCGTGGCCGTCGCGTTCGTCGTCCTGCACTACACGCGGTTCGGCCGCACGGTCTACGCGATCGGCGGCGGCGAGCAGTCGGCGGTGCTCATGGGGCTGCCGGTCGCGCGGACCAAGGTGCTGATCTACGTCATCAGCGGGACCTGCGCGGGGATCGCCGGGTTCCTGTTCACGGTCTTCTCGCGCTCGGGCTACTCGCTCACGGGAGTCGGGATGGAGCTCGACGCGATCGCCGCGGTCGTCATCGGCGGCACGCTGCTCACGGGCGGCAGCGGGTTCGTGCTCGGCTCGGTGCTGGGGGTGCTGGTGCTGGGCCTGATCCAGACGATCATCACGTTCGAGGGCACGCTCAGCTCGTGGTGGACGCGCATCGTCATCGGCGCGCTGCTGCTGGCGTTCGTCGTCATCCAGCGGCTCCTGCTGGTGCGCCGCCGGGTGTAGCGGGTCGGAAGGTCTCGCGGGGGGAGGGGCCTCCTTCTCGCGCGCGTTCTACAACGTTGTAGAGAAGGAGAATCCCATGACAGCTCCGTCAGCACGCCTGCGCCTCCCGGCGCGGGTCGCGGCCCTCGGGCTCGTCGGGACGCTCGGGCTCGTCGCCCTGCCGTCCGCGACGGGCGTGGCGTCCGCCGCCCCGCCACCCGGCACCGTCCCCGAGGGCGCCTGGGTCGAGGAGTTCGACGCGGCCACGCTCGGCGACGACTGGTCGGTGGTCAACGAGACGCCCGCCAACCTGTCCCTCACCGCGAACCCCGGCAACCTCACGCTCACGTCGCTCGCCGGGGACACCTGGCAGACCACGAACACCGCGCGCAACGTCGTGCTCGTGGACGTCCCCGTCGGGGACTTCACCGCCGTCACGCAGGTCACCGCGCCCGCCACCGCGGACTTCCAGGGCGCCGGGATGATCGCGTGGCGCGACATGGACAACTACGTCCGCGCCGGCCTCGCGCACGTCTCGTTCGCCGAGGGCGGCCCCGTCGTGATCGAGAACGGGGTCGAGACCGCCGCCACGTACGGCTCGACGTTCACCGCCCGGCCGGGCTCGTCCTCGGAGGTGCTCCGGCTCCAGCGCACGGGCGACACGATCACCACGAGCTACTGGGCCGACGGCGCCTGGGCGACCGCGGCCGAGGTCGCCGTCGGCTTCGACGTCACGCAGGTCGGCGTCTACGCGCTCGCGTCGCAGGCCGGGATCGCGCACGAGGCGGTGTTCGACTGGTTCGCGCTCGACGCCGCCGAGGGGCAGCCGTTCGTGCCGACGGGCGACGTGACCCTGCACGGCCCGGGCGACGAGCTGCGTCACCTGACGGTCGCGACCGACGACGACGCACGCGCACTCGAGCTCGGCGCCACGCGACCGGACTCGACGGTCGCGCTGACCGTGACCCCCGTCGAGGGCGGCGCGGAGGGTGCGGTGCACCTCGCGGCGGGCGACCGTCCCGTCGTCGTGGCCGACGAGGCGCTCGTGCTCGGGGACGCGGGCGAGGACCCCGCGGACGTGCGGTTCGTCGACGCCGGCGGCTCGCGCCTCGTGCTCGAGGTGCTGGGCGCGGACGGCGGCTTCGCCCGTGTCGCGGACGGCGGCGCGCTCGTCGTCGGCCCGCGGGACGAGGCGGTGCGGCTCACGCTCGAGGGCGTCCGTGCCGAGCACGCGACCATCACGGTCGACGCGTCCGGCCCGACCGTCGACATGAGCGACGACCTGTACGGGATCTTCTACGAGGACATCAACCGCGCGGCCGACGGCGGGCTCTACGCCGAGCTCGTGCAGAACCGCTCGTTCGAGTACTCGACCGCGGACAACGCGTCCTACACCCCGCTCACGTCCTGGGAGGAGGTCGAGCGCGGCGGCGCCACGGGCAGCATCGAGGCGGTCGACGACGCCGAGCGCCTCAACGAGAACAACCGCACCTACCTGCGGCTCGACCTCGACGAGGCGGGCGCGGGTGCCGGTGCAGGGGTCGGCATCCGCAACCTCGGGTACAACACGGGCGTCTACGTCGAGGAGGGCAAGACGTACCGCTTCTCGGCGTTCGTGCGCCGCACCGCCGACCACGACCGCCCGCTGACCGTGCGTGTCGAGTCGGCGGACGGCACCGAGGTCCTGGGCGAGACCACCGTGACCGCGGCGAGCGACGAGTGGACGAAGGTCACCGGCGAGATCGCAGCGACCGGCACCTCGACGTCGGGCCGCCTCGTCGTGCTCGCCGACGGCACCGGGACCGTGCGCCTCGACATGGTGTCGCTGTTCCCGACCGACACCTACCAGGGCCGCGAGAACGGCCTCCGCAAGGACCTCGCGCTGCTGATCGAGGAGATGGACCCGCAGTTCGTGCGCTTCCCCGGCGGCTGCGTCACGAACGTCGGCACGTTCGACCCCTACGAGGCGCCGGGCTACGACCGGAAGCGCACGTATCGCTGGAAGGAGACGATCGGCCCGCTCGAGGAGCGCCCGACCAACTACAACTTCTGGGGCTACAACCAGTCGTACGGCCTCGGCTACCTCGAGTACTTCCTCTTCGCCGAGGACCTCGGCGCCGAGCCGCTGCCCGTCGTCTCGGTCGGCGTCAACGGCTGCGGCGGTCCCGCCCCGCTGACCGACCCCGAGAAGCTCCAGGAGTGGATCGACGACACGCTCGACCTCGTCGAGTTCGCCAACGGCGACGTCACGACCGAGTGGGGCGCCGTCCGCGCGTCGCTCGGCCACCCCGAGCCGTTCGGGCTCGAGTACATCGGGCTGGGCAACGAGGAGGTCCAGCGCGAGTTCCTGACGAACTACCCGCAGTTCCACGAGGCCATCCGCGCCGCGTACCCGGACATCAAGATCATCTCGAACTCGGGTCAGACGTCCGCGGGCGCCTGGTTCGACGAGCTCTGGGACTTCGCGCGCGACCAGGGCGCCGACCTCGTCGACGAGCACTACTACAACTCCCCGGACTGGTTCCTCGCGAACACGCACCGCTACGACGACTACGACCGCACCGGTCCGAAGGTCTTCATCGGCGAGTACGCCTCGCGCGGCAACACGTTCGGCAACGCGCTCGCCGAGGCCGCCTTCATGACGGGCATCGAGCGCAACTCCGACGTCATCGAGCTCGCCTCCTACGCGCCGCTGCTCGCCAACCAGGACTACGTCCAGTGGGCTCCGGACGCGATCTGGTTCGACAACTCGCGCGCGTACGGCTCCGCGAACTACTACGTGCAGAAGCTCTTCGCCACCAACCAGGGTGACGAGGTGCTCGCGAGCACGCTGACCGGAGCCGGCGGCGAGGCCGCGCCGGACGTCACCGGCGGCGTCGGACTGTCCACGTGGCGCACCCAGGCCGCGTACGACGACGTCCGGGTCACCGCGAACGACACGGGCGAGGTGCTCCTCGCGGAGGACTTCGCGGACGGCACGGCCGACGGCTGGACCGCCACGAGCGGGCAGTGGGCCGTGACCGACGGGGAGTACGTGCAGTCCGACGGCGGCGTCGAGGACGCCCGCACGACCGGCCCGGCGGCCGGCTGGAGCGACTACACCTACGAGGTCGACGCCCGGAAGATCTCCGGCACCGAGGGATTCCTCGTGATGTTCGGCGTCCAGGACACCGGGAACTACTACTGGTGGAACCTCGGCGGGTGGAACAACACCCGCTCGGCGATCCAGCAGGCGACGGGCGGCGGCGCGACCGAGGTCACCGGGAGCACCACGACGATCGAGACCGGGCGCACCTACCGGGTCAAGATCGAGGTCTCCGGGCGCACCGTCAAGGCGTACCTCGACGGCGAGCTGATCACCGAGTTCACCGACACCACGAGCGACGAGGACGTCCACCAGGTCGTCACGCGTGACCGCGAGACCGGCGACACGATCGTCAAGCTCGTGAACTCCTCCGCCGAGACGATCCGCACGGACGTCACCGTCGAGGGCGCGCCGGTCGCGGAGACCGGGACGATCACCGAGCTCACGGCCGAGTCGCTCACCGCGACCAACACCATGGCGGACCCGGAGAACGTCGTGCCGGTCACGCGCACGTCCGAGCGGCTCGGCAACGCGTTCACGTACGACGCGCCCGCGCACTCGGTCACGGTGATCCGGCTCGCGCCGGGCGGCGCGAAGGCCCCGTCGACCACGGCGGTCCAGCTCGCTCCGGCGAAGGTCAAGGCCGGCAAGGAGTCGAAGGCCACGGTCACCGTCCGCGCGCAGGACGGCCCCAGCTCGACGACCCGGCCCGACGGCACGGTGACGCTGCTCGTGGGTGAGCGGGTCGTCGGCGAGGCGACCCTCGACCAGGGCCGCGCCTGGTTCACGCTGCCGGCCGACCTCGCGCCGGGGACGCACACCGTGACGGCCCGCTACGGCGGGACGGCGACCGTCGCGCCCTCGGAGGGCACGGCGACGCTCACGGTCGAGGCGAAGCCGAAGCCGCGCGGCTGAGCGTCGCCGCCGGCGCCGCGGTGACGCACCGGGCCCCGGGTCGATCCACGACCCGGGGCGCGGGCGTGCGTGCCCGGACGGTCAGCACCTCAGTCCCACCAGAAGTACCAGGACGACGAGGCCACCTGGCCCTGCGCGAGCACCGTGAGCGACCCGACGCCCTGGTCGACGACGTCGGGGCAGTACGCGTAGTGCTCGCGAGCGACGGCGAGCGCCTCGTCCGGCGTGGTCGGCGGGCGGGCGACGAGGAGCTCGAGCACCTGGTCGTCGCTCAGGCTCACGAGCTCGGCACCGAAGCGCTCGTGCCAGTCACGCAGCGTCACCACGTGCTCGACGACGTCCAGGTCGACGTTGCACCCCCCGATCCAGCCGAGCACCGCGGGCACCTGCCAGCCGTGCTCGGCGGGCACGAGCGCGACGAGCCCGTCGGTCTCGGCGACCGTGAACCGCGCCGGCTCCGGCTCGAGCCGCCGGGGCGGGGCGTCGTCCGCCTCCTCCGCCTCGTCGGCGTCCTCGTCGTCGTACGGTTCCGTCCGCGCGGCCCGCGCCGAGGCGACGTCCGCCGTGGTGGCGCCGGCCGCCCGGTCGAGCTCGAGCGCGTCGTCGTAGCCCGCGTGGTCCCAGAACGCGCTCGCCACGTCGCCGACGTCCGGCCCTAGCAGCACCGGCCACAGCCCGGTCGTGGCGTGCTGCGCACGCAGCTCGTGCCACCACGGGAGCAGCTGGTCGGCGGGGGCGCGGAACCCGCGGACCTCCCGACCGGAGCGCGTGGTCCCGAGCACCTCGAGCGGGGGACGCTCGCGCTGGCCGCCCGGTGCGTCAACACCGGGCTGCGCCGTGGGCGCGACCTGCACGCCGGTGTCGGGGCCGGCGCTCGCGCGCTCCCCGGAGGACCTCTGCTTCCACCACGACATGCGCCCGATCCCACCACGGCCCGCCCACGCGCCGCGTGCGCCACCCGGAGGACGCGAGGTCCGGCCGCCGCGTCCCGCCGCTGCGGCGAGCGGGTGAACTGTCGGGTATCCGGGGCTTCGACCGTTGCGTCCGATACACCCGTGACGGAACATGAACACCGGCGGCACCGGAACGCGGCAGGGCTCGACGGCGGGCCCCGGACGGGTCGTCTCAGGGGGGAAATCAGTGAACAAGCGTGGATCAGTCATGTCCGTCTCCGTCGCCGCGTGCGCGGCCGCGGTGCTGGTCACGGGTATGGCGGCGCCCGCGTCGGCCTACTCCAAGGGCCGCACCACGCAGCTCGGGGTCGCGGAGTGCGCGACCGACATCAACGAGCGCGGCACGATCGTGCTCCGGACGTCGCTCTACCGCAACGGCCGCACCGAGCCGCTGCCCGGGGGCCTCACGTCCGCCTCGCTCATCAACAACCGCGGCCAGGTCGTCGGCGCGGTCGACGGGCAGACGGCGGTCTGGAACGGCACCGAGACGGTCCTGCTGACTCCCGTGGATTCCGAGGACACGTACGTGTTCGTCACCGCGATCAACGAGCGCGGCGACGTCGTCGGCACCTCCTCGCAGCTGGGTGGGACGTCCCGCGCCTTCCTCCGCACCCGCGAAGGCGTCGTGACGGTGCTGTCCGAGCCGGGCGTGACAGCCGGGGCCAACGGGCTCAACGACCGTGGCCAGGTCGTCGGCTACGTGTTCGAGGACGGCGTCCAGGTCGCGGTGCGCTGGAACCGCGACGGCAGCATGACCCGCCTCGCGCCGATCGCGGCGGGTGCCGGTGCGCTCGCGGACGACATCAACGACAACGGCCAGGTCGTGGGGTACTCCTACGACGCGTCGGACAGCGGGCGCATGCACGCGGTGCGCTGGACGCGCCCGGACCGCGTCGAGTCGCTCGACCCGGTGGGCACGGCCATCGCCGGCGCGGTCGACGTGAACAAGTACGGCCGCGTCGTCGGCTCGCTCGCGCTCGACGGGTCGACGCAGCAGGGCTTCGTGCGCGACAGCGCCGGCCCGACGCGGGTCGTCCCGCTGAGCCAGCCGGGGCGCGTGGAGGTGCTGACCGCCGTCAACGACTACGGGCAGGCCGTCGGCTGCTCCTACGGCGACGTCGACGAGAGCGCGCTCCTCTGGCGCTCCTGACCGTCGTCCAGGACCTCCCGGACGAGCAGCGCCCCCGGACCTCGACCGAGGTCCGGGGGCGCTGCTGCGCGCGGTGGGTCAGGGCCGGGACGCGAAGCGCTCGAGCAGCTCGGCGTGGCCCGAGACGATGATGAGGTCGTTCGCGGAGATGCGCGTGGCCGGCTCGGCGTACACGAACTCGACGCCCGGGCTCTTGACCCCGATGACCGTGACGCCGTAGCGCTCGCGGATCTTCGACTGCGCGATCGTGAACCCCTGGGTCTCCCGCGGCGGGCGCATCTTGACGACGGTGAACCCGTCCTCGACCTCGATGTAGTCGAGCAGCTTGCCGGAGACGAGGTGCGCGACGCGCGAGCCGGCGTCGGCCTCGGGGAGCACGACGTGGTGCGCCCCGATGCGCTGCAGGATGCGCGCGTGCTCGGCGCTGATCGCCTTCGCCCAGATCTGCGGCGTGCCGAGGTCGACGAGGTTGCCGGTGATGAGCACCGACGCCTCGAGGTAGGACCCGACCCCGACGACCGCGACGGGGAAGTCGCGGGCGCCGAGCTGCTCGAGCGCCTCGGGGTTGGTGCAGTCGGCCTCGACGAGCGGGACGCGGCCCGCCCACTGCGCGACGAGCTGCGGGTCGCGCTCGACGGCGAGCACGTCCTGCCCGAGGCGCTCGAGGGTCGCGGCGATCGCGGACCCGAACCGGCCGAGGCCGATCACGAGCACGCCCGCGTCGCGCTTGGGCTCCTTGCTGCCGGGGGCGGAGCGGGTCCCGGGCTGCGGTGCGTCAACCAATGATCGGCCTCTCTTCCGGGTACCGGATGACCCGACGACGGCTCCGCAGCGCGAGGGCTGCGGCGAGCGTCATCGTGCCGGTCCGGCCGATGAACATGAGTGCGACGAGCACGTACTTGCCGGCGTCGGGCAGGTCCGGGGTGATGCCGGTGCTCAGGCCCACGGTCGCGAACGCCGAGATGACCTCGAAGAGGACCTTGTCGAGGGTGAGCTGGGTGATCCCGAGGAGCAGGAGGCTCGCGACGAGGACGATCGTCGCCGAGACGAGCGAGACCGCGATCGCGACCTGGAGCGCCTCGCGCGGGATGCGCCGGCCGTACGCCTCGACGTCCCGGTCGCCGCGGCCCTCGGCGACGATGGCGAGCAGCATGACCGCGAGCGTCGTGACCTTGATGCCGCCCGCGGTCGAGGCCGAGCCGCCGCCCACGAACATGAGCGCGTCGTTGATGAGCCACGTGCCCTCGTGCATCTCGCCGACGTCGACGGTCGAGAACCCGCCCGAGCGCGGCATGACCCCCGCGAACAGCGACGCCAGGATGGTGCCCGGCCAGTCGAGCGGCGCGAAGGTCCCCTCGTTGCGCCACTCGAACGCGGCGACGAGCACCGAGCCGACGACGACGAGGGCCGCGCTCGTGGTGAGCGTCAGCTTCGAGTGCAGGTTCCACGTGCTGGGGCGGCGCCACCGGCTGCCGATGTTCAGCAGCACGGGGAAGCCGAGCGAGCCGATGAAGACGCCGACGATGATGGGCAGCAGGACCCACCAGTCGGAGACGAACGGCTCGAGGCCCTCCGCGGTGGGGATGAAGCCGGCGTTGTTGAAGGCCGAGATCGCGTAGAACACGCCGTACCAGACCGCGTCCCCGATGCTCTCGCCGAGCATGAGGAACCGGGGGACCAGGATGGCGGCGATCGCGCCCTCGAGCACGAGCGACGTGACGATGACGGTCCGGAGCAGCGAGCCGACCTCGCCCAGGCGGGTGGTCTTCGTCTCGGAGGTCACGAGCAGGCGCTGGGTGAGCCCGATCCGGCGGGAGACCGCGAGGCCGAGGATCGACGCGAGCGTCATGACGCCGAGGGCGCCGATCTGGATGCCGACGAGGATCGTGACGAGCCCGGCGGTCGACCAGTAGGTGCCGGTCGGGACGACGACGAGCCCGGTCACGCACACGGCCGAGGTCGCGGTGAACAGCGCGTCGACGAATGACGCGCGCTCACCGGAGGCGGTGGCCCAGGGCGCCGAGAGCAGGCCCGCGAAGACCGCGACGACGGAGGCGAAGACGCCGATCGCGAGGCGCGCGGGGGACTGGCGGGCCAGCCGGTCGACCATCTCGCGACCGGACCAGAACGCTGCCGGGAGGCCCCGAGCCATCCCACCTCCTGCACGTGCGGCGCGACCTCGCGGTCTCTGGCGCGCGCCGGGACCTCTGACGGGCACCACTCTGGCACGCCCCGCGGCGATTGCCGCGCCCGACGACGTCCGCCGGCCGGGTGCGCGGAGTCACATCACCCGATGACTTGGTTGAACGTTCAAGATAACCGGTGCGCCTGCCGATGAGAGGAGCAACCCCACGGAGGGGGGAAGGACGGCCACGGACGGTGATCATGGACGAGCAGGGCGGCGTGAGCGTCGTCGACCACCCGGTCGATGCGACGAGGACGCGGACGCGGGGCGCGCACGTGCTCCACCCCGCGCCCCGGGTCGCCCGCCGCCGCGCCACCTCCGTCGACGCGAACCCCGCGCCCCACGCCGACGCCCACCCCGAGCCCGCGCTGGACGCCCGCACCGTCGCGCCGGCAGGTGGTCCGCTCCACGGCCCCGACGCCTCCGCCGACCGGCCCGACGACACGGCTGCCACACCCGCGGACGTCCCGTGGCTCCAGCGCGTCATCGGCCTCGTCGTGCTCACGATCGCCCTGTCCGCCGCCGCGCTCCTCTGGGTCACGGTCGGGGCCGGGGTCCCGCTCGAGGACCACCGCCCCGCGGAGACGACGCTGCTCGGCTTCTGGCACGTGCTCTACGCCACGGAGATGCCGACCGTGCGTGTGCTCGTGGCCGCCGTCGCCTTCGCGGTGCTCGTCGCCGCCGGCGTGGCGCTGCTCGAGCGGCGGATCGCGAACCGCTCGCGCCGCTCCGCCGACGTCCGCACAGACCCCCTCGCCCCGAAGCTCGTCATGGCGCGCACGCGCGGCGTCTGGGCCGGCCCCGTCACGGTCACCGTGCTGATCCCGGCCCACAACGAGGAGGCGTCGCTGCCCGCGACGATCGCCTCGCTCCTCACGCAGTCGCACCGCCCGGAGCGGATCGTCGTCGTCGCCGACAACTGCACCGACGGCACGGTCGAGGTCGCGCGCCGCGCGGGCGTCGAGGTGCTCGAGTCGGTCGGCAACACCCAGAAGAAGGCCGGGGCGCTCAACCAGGCGCTCCGCCAGGTGCTGCCCGGCCAGGGCGACAACGACGTCGTCATGATCATGGACGCCGACACGAGCCTCGACGACGGGTTCCTCGAGGTCGCCGTCGCACGCCTGACGAGCGACCGCGCGCTGCTCGCGGTCGGCGGGCTGTTCTACGGGCACGAGGGCTCCGGGATGCTGGGGCAGCTCCAGCGCAACGAGTACATCCGGTACGGCCGGGAGATGCGCCGGCGGCGCGGGCGCGTGCTCGTGCTGACGGGGACGGCGTCGCTGTTCCGTCCGCTCGCGCTGCGCACGGTCGCGGAGAGCCGCGGCGGCGCGCTCCCCGGCCGGCGCGGCGACGTCTACGACACCGCGGCGCTCACCGAGGACAACGAGCTCACGCTCGCGCTCAAGTCGCTCGGCGCGCTGATGATCTCGCCCGAGCAGTGCACCGTCGTCACGGAGGTCATGCCCACGTGGCGCACGCTGTGGGCGCAGCGGCTGCGCTGGCAGCGCGGGGCGCTGGAGAACCTCGGCGCGTACGGGACAACGCCGAAGACCTTCCGGTACTGGGCCCAGCAGCTTGGCATCGGCTACGGCGTCATCGCGCTGTTCTGCTACTTCGCGCTCATGGCGCTCATGCTGCTCTCGAGCGACGGCTGGATCTGGTTCCCGTTCTGGATGGGGCTCGGCGTGCTGTTCACCGTCGAGCGTGTCGTGACGGTCTGGAAGGGCGGGTGGCGGGCGCGGCTGCTCGCGGTCCTCATGGTCCCCGAGCTCCTGTTCGACGCGTTCCTCGACCTCGTGTACGTCAAGGGCGTCCTCGACATCTCGCTCGGGCGGGAGGCGGGCTGGAAGCACGTCCAGCACGCCGCCCCGGCGCCGGCCGGCGCGCTCGTGCCCGGCCCGCGCCCGCGCGCGCCCGCCTCCCCCCCGCCCCCCCCCGCGGTGGGCTTCTCCCGCCCCCCCGCGCCCGACGCCCCCGACGCCCCCGACGCGACCGTCATCGCCGGACCGACCCGGCCCGC